>JANYBX010000307.1 GCA_025360615.1 Opitutia bacterium | reverse complement strand
CCAGTCTTCCTGCGGCCGCTCCCACGCCCCTTCGATCTCTTTCACCCACTCTTCTCCCAACGGCGGTAAGGTTCGCGGCATCTCTTCTGATCCTAGCTTTTTTCCTGCTTTTAAAGCGTAAAAGCTAAAGGCGACTGGTATTATGGCGCGGCATGACCGGACGCCGCGAGCGATTCGCCGGGATCAAAGGCATCGATCCACCGGGGGAAGTCTTACGGCAACTGATAGACTTCGAGGAGGGCGATGCCGGTGTTGTTGTTGGCACCGCGGACGATGGCGGTGTAACCGCCGGCGGGCAATGTGACCAGAAGCACGGCATCCGCGCTGCCGACTGGAAGGGCAAAGGCGCCGACCTTGGTGGCGGCCATCGCGGCGTCGGCGGCGTTGGTGGCGAGTTCGCGGCTGTCACTGGAATGAACGACGGCGCCGGCGGAATTGACGATTTGCAGGATCGGATTTGAGAGGGCGCCCGCGACCCCGAAGCTGGCGAGGGTGGGGCCGATGGCGCGAACGAGCAGCGTGGCGGACTCGGTGCCTCCGATGACGAAGCCACTGAGGAGGGCGGCATCGCCGGCGCCGACGAAGCTTCGGGTGGAAAGGTTGATGAGGGTGCCGTTGCGGCTGGCGACGGCGGGGGCCGAGACCGTGGCGGAAGTGGTGGCTTGGCCGACGATGGCGAGCTGGGCGGCTTTGAAGAAGATGTCGGTGTTGTCCAGATTGCCGGTGAAGAGCGAGGCGCCGACGCCCATGGCGGAGAGGGGAATGTCGGTGGCGGTGTGGACGGCTTGGGAGCCGGGAATTTGGCCGGGAATGAACCACCCGCGCGTGGGGTTGGCGCCGGGCGAGGCCTTGGTGGTCCAGTCTTCGTAGCGGTCGGCATTGGCACCGTAGGTGATGAGGAGTTTGCGGTCGACGTCGGTGGTGTCGGGATAACCGTCGGTGAGGATGTTGTAGTTGGGGAAGCGCGCGCTGGAGTAGGTGCCCACGACGCTGTCGCGCATCTCCTCGACGGTGGTGGAATTGGCGGCGGCGGAGGTGGCGAGGGTCTTGAGCGCCGCCGCGGAAAGCGTGCTGGCACCGATGATACTCATGCCGCCGGTCTCGTGGTCGGCGGTGATGAGGGCGAGGGTGTCGGGGTTGGCGGCGGCGAACTGGCGGACGCGTTCGATGGCGCGGTCAAATTCGAGGATTTCGAGGAGCCAGCGCTCGCTGTCCATCGCGTGAGCTTGTTTGTCGATGGAGCCGGCCTCGATCATGAGGATGAAGCCGTTGGCGTTTTTCGACAGGACGGTGAGCGCGGTGGCAGTCATCTCGTCGAGCATGGGCTGGTCGGGATAGCCGTTGGTGGTGACGGGGGAACTGCGCGCCCTGCGCCCGGCGATTTTGTCGAGGGCGGTGTTCATGTTCGAGGGATGGAAGAGCCCGATGAGCTTGGTCGTGGCGGTGGGGACGGCTTTGAGTTCCTTGGTGTTGGTGACGTAGGTGAAGCCGGCGGTTTTGAAATCGCCGATGAGGTCGCGGGCCGGATCGATCTTGCCGGCGGGCACGGACCAAGCGGAGGCGAGTTCGGCGGGGAGCACGTAATCGGTCGCCTCGGTGCGACCGGAGCCGGTGACGGAGGAGGCTTGGAACCAGCGGCGGCCACCGCCGAGGAGGACGGTGAGGTTGGCCTTCGGGACGGCTTCGTCGAGGTATTGATCGACGATGCCGGTGCCGGCGGTGCGGTCTTGGGTGTGAACGCCGAAGGCGGCGGGCGTGGCGTCCTCAAGATCGGCGGTGGACACGATGCCGAGGGATTTTCCCTGCGTGCGGGCGAAGAATTCGCCCAGGTTTTCGATGCGGGGATTGTCGAAGGCGTCGAGCGTATCGTCAGGGAAAACGCCTTCCTCGTTGTTGTCGTTTTTATTGCCGGTCGAGTAAACGGCGGCGCCCGGCGCGGAGTCGGTGACGATGGAGTTGAGCGAATGCGTCTGAACCATGCCCGTCACCGGGAAACGGTCCATGGCGAGCGGGGTGAGCACTTTGCCTTGGGAAACGCCGCTTCCGACGATGCGGGCGGCCGTGCGGGCGGCGGTGCCCATGCCGTCGCCGATCATGATGATGATGTTTTTGGCCTTGGTGACGGTGCCGCTCGGGCTGGTGAAACCGACGATCTCGAAATTGCCGGTAGCCGAGACGGTGGTGCCGTCGCTTTGGGTCGCTTTAACCGTGAGCGTATGGATACCGAGGGAGGTTTTGGAGAAAGCGCGACGCGTGGCGACCGTGGTGCCGGCGGTGGCCGTGGCGACGGTGGCGGGAGTGAGGGCCACGGAGCCGGCGATGGCGGCATTGTCCACGGAGAATTCCACCTTGGTGATGGTCTGGCCGGTATCGGGCCGGAGGGTGGCTTGGAGGTCGAAGCGTTGCCCGGCGAGGAAGCGCCCGATGATAGGGGGATTGGGGTCGCCGAAGCTGAAAAGTGCGCTCGGAGGGGTGAGGCGCGTGACTTTCGGGGCACCGACCAGAGCGGGACTCGCGGTCAGCAAGCAGACGCCTGCCAGAGCGGCGGCGCGGCGAAAAAACATTGGCGGGGTAGCGCTCAAGCGGAAATGGGGTGTTTTTTTGGCTGCCAAAGGCAGGAAACTGGGGAAACCGAACAGGGAGCGGGTGACCCACTGTTGGTTGGGGTGATATACCTAGTAGCTAAATTCTGGCGTTTGACAAGTGTTCTAAGGGCAAAACTCGGAGATTTATACGCACGCGGTTTGGCTGAAAGATGAAGGTAACGGCAGCGAAGGCGGGGCGTCTTACGCTGGATCGTGCAGATGCCATTCTTCAGTTCGATTTGGGAGTTCTTCCCTAAGATCCGGCCGCTTTTTTCCGAAGCGGGTTTTTCACACGAAACCGGGAGGAGGGTGAGGCGTTGATTGATCAAGCGGCGTCGATTCTCGAAAGGAATTCACAAATCAAAGCTAAAGAATGCGGTTTTGGTAACGTTAGATTCAAGGTGTTTTTACCGTTAACTGAGTGCAAATTGCCAAGGTCCACGTTTTAGATTCCTCTATGTATCCACGTCTTCCGCTTATAGTGCTCCGCCTCTTGGGCGCCGGGCTACTGGCGTGGGCGCATGGCGCGTTCGCGACGCCGATGATCACGGAGTTCATGGCGTCAAACAAAACGACGCTTGCCGACGAAGACGGGAATTTTCCCGATTGGCTGGAGATTTATAATCCCGATGAAGCGCCGGTGAGTCTCCTTGGTTGGTCTCTGACCGACACGGTGAAGAAACCCACCAAGTGGCAGTTCCCGGACGTCACGCTCGCGCCCCATGCTTACATGGTGGTTTTTGCCTCGAACAAAGATCGCCGTGATCCCGCCCGGCCGCTGCACACCAATTTCGACCTTGCCGCGGGCGGCGAATATCTCGGCCTCATCAAACCCGATGGTGTGACGATCGCGAGCGAGTTTGCCCCGACTTTCCCCGCCCAAGTGGCGGACGTTTCCTATGGCATCACGCAGCCGACTGACCCGGCCGAAGCGCCGCAGCGAGGCTACCTCAGGATGCCCACTCCGGGCGCGCCGAATGGCGGCACGGCGGCGCTGAACTTGCCTTCACAGGTAATATTCTCCCGCCCGGCCGGCACGTTTTCAGGGATGGTCTCGTTGGAATTGAGCGGTGCGATCGGAGGCCAGCGTATCCACTACGTGCTGCTTTCGCCGTCTGCCGCGGGTGCTCAGATCGTGGCTCCGAAAGCCAGCGACCCGGTTTACACCGGTCCGATCACGTTGAGCGTATCCGTGATGGTCTCGGCCCAGATATTTTCCCCCGATGATCTGCAGCACGGCCCGACCACGGCGGCGCAATATCTGCAAGCGACCACGGCGGGCGACGGTTCGATCTCGGCTTTTTCCAGCCAGCTGCCGGTGATCATGCTGGATAATCACGGCGCGGGGGATTTCGTCGTCGGTGATTCAGCCCGCCCGGCTTGGCTGCATCTTTTCAACCCCGGCAACGATGCGGGCTCGATGCTGCTCGCCGCTCCGGCGCTGACCTCGCCGGTTTCGGCGAAAATCCGCGGCTACTCCTCGGCGAACTTTCCCAAGAAAAGCTTTAATTTCTCCCTGCTCGACGCCAACGGCCATGACAATCCGCAGACGCTGCTTGGACTGCCGATCGCGACGGATTGGGCCATTGTCTCACCTTGGAACTATGACCGCGCTTTCGTGCGCAACGCCTATGTTTACGCGCTGGGCAATCGCCTCGGCCACTGGTCGCCGCACTCCCAATTTGTCGAGATGTTCGTCAACACGGACGGCGGAAACTTGGACAATGCTGACTACGCCGGCGTGAGCCTGCTCGTGGAACGCATCAAGGTCGCGGCCAATCGCGTCAACATCGCCTCGCTCGGCGCGAGCGACACGGCCGAACCCGAAATCACCGGCGGCTACATTCTCAAGATCGACGATCCCAGCAGCGATGCCTTCTCCTGGAGCACGACGCGGGGATTTCCCAGCGCCCCCGGAACCGCCATCAACTTGGACTCCACCAAGGCCGACAAACTCGCTCCCGCGCAGAGCGCCTACATCAAAAACTATGTGCAAGGCATGGAAGACGCGCTCTTCTCCGACCACGCTTCCGGCTGGGTCACGCGCCGCTATCTCGACTATATCGATCAAGATTCCTGGATCGATTATCACCTGATCAACGTCTTTGTGCAAAACGTGGACGCGCTGCAGAGGAGCGTTTATTTCACCAAGGATCGCGGCGGCAAACTCGTCGCCGGCCCGCTCTGGGACTACGACCGTTGCATGGGCTCGGCGGATGGCCGCGATGCGAACCCCGCCGAAGATTGGGGTGCCAACGGCACGCCCGACCCGTGGAATGTCGACTGGTGGGGCGAACTCGCGCGCGATCCCGATTTCATGCAGGCATGGATCGACCGCTGGCAGGGCCTTCGCCGCAACGAGCTCGCCGACATCAATCTCACGGCGCTGGCCGACACGCTCGCCACTCAAGTCGGCCCGGCCGCCGCCGCGCGCGACGCTGCCCGCTGGTCGGATGACCAGAGCCGCTATCCGGGCGGATTTAGCGGCGAGGTGGCTCACATCAAGGATTGGGTCACGCGTCGCGCGACTTGGATCGACCAGCGTTTCGTCGCGCTGCCCACGGCGGAGTTTAACGGGCAGAAGTCCATCGTCACGCCGCCTGATGGCGCGCAGCTCGTCTACACGCTGGATGGCTCGGATCCCCGCGCTTCCGGCGGCAAGCTTTCAGCAATGGCCGTGCTCTCGAGCGAAGCGCTGGCCGTGGATCTGCAGGCGAATCCTAACCTGCGCGTGCGCACCTACGACGCGCGTTACGCCGATATTTTTCCGAGCAGCCCATGGAGTTCGGCCGCGCGGCTCGCCGACTTGCCGAAGGCTTCGCGCCTGGTGAATCTTTCCAGCCGCGGTTTTGTCGGTGTGGACGAGGCCGCGATGTTGAGCGGCGTCGTCGTGCGCGGCCCGATGACGAAACGTTTCCTCGCGCGCGGCATCGGGCCCGCGCTCGCGGCGTTTGGCGTGGGCGATGCCCTCACGGACCCGATTCTGCGGATTTATTCGAGCGACGGCGCCGTCCTCACGAGCAACGACGGCTGGGGGAAATCAGCCGATGTCGCGACGCTTCCCGCCACGAGTGCATCAGTCGGCGCGTTTCCGCTCGCGGCGGACAGCGCGGATGCGGCGGTCGTGGTCGATCTCGCGCCCGGTTCCTACACAGTCGCTCTTTCCAGCGGCGTGGGTCAACCGGGTGTCGGCCTCGTGGAGCTCTACGAACTCGACTCAACCGCGAGCCGCGCGGTGAACCTTTCCACGCGCGCCTACGTGAAACCGGGCGAAAAAGTCCTGATCGGCGGACTCGTCGTGAGTGGGCTGGCGGCGAAGCGCGTGCTGGTGCGCGCCATCGGCCCGGCGCTCACGGCCTTCGGGGTGCCCGGTGCCCTCGCAGACCCGGTGATCACGGTTTACGACGCCAATCAAAAGGTCATCGGTGAGAATGACGATTGGGACAGTGTCCCCCAATCCGGCGACGTCGCGGCCGCCGCAGTGGGCGCGGGCGCATTTGCACTCCCCGCCGGGAGCAAGGACGCGGCCTTTATCCTCACCCTCACCCCGGGCAATTACACCTTGAAGATGGCCGGCAAGGATGGCGAGGGAGGCTTGGCCTTGCTGGAAGTTTACGAACTGCCCGATAAATAGGCCTCCGTTTGCGAGCTACCCGCTGCCGTGGCGGGCCTCGCGAAATTTTATCCGGCGTGCCGGAACAATTTAAGCTGCGCGTGGCTCGCACTATAAGTCGGCGGCGGGCCGGCGACGAGTCCTGCAACTATTATACGCAGGACCGCGTATTCCCTCTGGCTAAACCATCGGCTATGCTGAACCTTCTTCCGTTCGTCTGACTACAACCACCACCACCATGCTAGCTGCCGTGATCGTTATCTCACTTTTAACCGTCCTTGTGGCGACCGAACCAGGGTCGCCCGGGAAAGGGCATTCGCCTGATTAACCGGTCGGGAAGTTTTGATTTTCAGCGCTAATTCCCGCTGCGGGGCGGCGCGTGTCTCCGTGTTGGCGGGGCATTCGGCCCGGTGGCGGGCGATGCCTGAAATTGACAAGGGCGCGCCCGCGAAATGCAGGCGCGCCCTTGGTTGTTTACTTATCAGTTAGCGGCGTAGCGGGTTCCGTCCACGGGATCATCAACGATGCGGATCGGGAGGACGACTTTCGTCGCCACCGGAATGCCATTGCTGGTCGCGGGCTTGAACTCCCACTGCTTCAACGCGTCCACGACGGCGGCCACCAGATCGCTGTCCACTGAGGACGGAGCGACGAAGGCGGACGTTTTTCCCGATGTGTCCACGACGAACTCGAAGGGCACCGTTTGTCCGCCGAAGCCCGCTGGCACGTGGGGGGAGACCACCACGACCGGCACGGGCATTCCGACATCTTTACGGCACGTCTCGAGATAGACCGTTTCCGGGCTCTTCGCCTTGAGGGCGGGAGACAGGAGCGCGGTCAGGCTGAACAGGAGGACGAGTTTGTTTACGTTTTTCATGACTTTTCCTTTTTATAAACTCCGCGCGCAGGGCGGAGAGTTTGGTTTCTGACTTGCTGGTTATAAATCACCCTCGGCACCGCCGGCGCGAAAGCACCGGCGACATCTCGGGTGTTTCCGGCTCCCGGATGAAAAATCATCCGGAGGCCGAAATTCCGTTTTGGGGCGGGGGGACCAGCCCGGAATCGCACGCCAACTCGTCCGCGTGCGGTTCCGGAAATTAACATCGCTGCCGGGCACGCTGGCCCGGTCAGGGAAAATCAAAGAACGTTTGGGGGTTCTTCGAAAGCAAAGGACGATTTAGGCGTCGGGTGCTTCTTAGCAAATCCCATACCGCATCGTCGCGGTAATGTAACGCGACCGGGGTTTTGGTTCCGCGAAGCGCAGTGGAAACGGACGATGAGTCGTGGCGATGCGACGAGTTCGCCGTGAGATTACTTGTTTGCGTCGAGCTTCCGCAGCGTCACGTCGCCATTCATGGTGGCGATTTGGATTTCCGGGCCGCCGCCGTTGAGCGTGCCGGAAATGATCTTGCCGCCGGTCATCGGAGGAAGGGGCGGGAGCGGGGCCATGGGCGTGGTGGTGGAGAAACCATCGCCCCGGACATTGTGGGCGCGCAATTCCTCCGCGGCGATACGCATGGCGTCGCGCGCCACCAGGGCTGCTTCGCGGGCGACTTCGGCGCCGGCTTGCACGGCTTCGTGGACGGCGTCGCGGATTTCGGCGTCCATTTCCGAGTCAGGCACGGAACGGGAGCCGTCGGGTTTTTTGCCGAGCGTGCGCGTGCTTCGCGGGGAATTTTTGCGGGCGATGGTTTCCAGTTTGGTAATGAGCACCTTTTCGTCGAAGTCGGTGAGGATGGAGCCGTTTTGCGTGCGCAGGCGGATGTTGGCCTTGGTGTCGGCGGGCACGCGGACGCGGACTTCGCCATTCATGGAGGTGAACGAAAGCGTTTTGCCGGGCGCGAGCGTTTGGATATCGGCGTGAATTTCGCCGTTCATGGTTTCGACGCAGGTGGCGCCGCTGAGGCGATCCAGTTTCACTTCGCCGTTGAGGCTCTTGATATCGACGTCGCCGGAGAGGTCGGCGCAGGTGATGTCGCCGCCCCAGGTATTGGCGAGGGTGACGGAGGTGGCGCGGGGCACCGTGATCGTGAAATCGGCCTGCGAGCCGCTCCATGAACCGGAGGCGTTGTCGAGGGTGACGACGTTGTCCTTTTCCGTGAGCGAATAACTGGAGGACGCACCGAGCACCCGCAGGCCATCCTTGCGGGTTTGGTGGTCGGGGGCTTGGGCTTCGGATTTCACGGTGATTTCGGCGACTTCGGCCCCGGTCACGCGCACATCACCGCGGGAGATGCGGATTTTGAGCGTGCCGGGTTTGGCCGGATCGGAAAATTTAATGGTGTTGGCGGCGAGTTCATCGGCGTGAAGTGCGGGCAGCATCAGGGCCGGGAACAGGAGAAGGAGGGAGAGGAGTGATTTCATGGCGGGTCGGGGAACTTAGAGTTGGTTAAGCGCGCGTTTCGCGGCGTCGCGGACGTTGCGGTCGATTTGAGGATTGGCGGAAAGTTTCTGGAGGGTCGGAGCGGCATCGCGGTCGCGGGCGGCGACGAGGAAGTCGATCATCGAGACTTGCACGAGGGGGCTTTGCTCGCGCGGGAGCGAGGTGAGCACGCCGGCGCGGACGACATCTTGGTCGGCGTGGGAATAAAGGGCTTCGAGGGCGTTGAGGCGGACGTTGGCACTGGGGTCGAGGGCGAGGGAGCCGATGAGGTCGTTGATGATTTTGTCGTCGGGTTTCTCGACGTTGGCCGAGATGAGCACGCCGCGCAGGCGCTCGTTCGACGAGCGGGACTGCTGTTGGAGGAGCGAGTAGCCGACGAGCTGGCTCATCGAGTCGACCTTGGTGCGGAGCGCGGCGAGTTCGCGCTGGGTGGCGGGATCGAGCGTGGGCTGCGGGACCGCCGTGGGCGCGGCGGAGCGCGTGCCGAGGAAGAAACCGAGGGCGAGGAGAGCGGCCGCCGCGAGCGGTTGCAGGAGCTGGAACCAGCGGGGACGGGCGCGAGGGGCGGAAGCGGACGGGGGCGTCCGCGCTCCCAGGGCGAGGGCATGCTGCTCGGCGGCGATGGCGGCGTAAACTTTGGCGCGGAGGCGCGGGGTGGGCGAGGGCGCGGGCATGGCATCGAGGGCGGCGAGAGTTTGGCTGAGCGTGGTGAACTCGCGGCGGCACTCGGCGCAGCCTTCGAGGTGGGCGCGGATTTCTGCGGCAGCGGCGGTGGCGAGGCGGTCGTCGAGGAGGACGGGGAGTTGTTCGCGGATGCGTTCGCAGTTCATGAGAGGGGATTTTTTTGCAGTTTAAAATAGGCCGAACGCAGCTCATGGAGCGCGCGATGGGCGCGGACTTTGGCGGCACCGACGGAGCATTCGAGGATGCCGGCGATCTCGGCGAAGGAGAGTTCTTGGAAACGCGAGAGCAGGAGCACCTCGCGAGCATCGCGGTCGAGGCGGTTGAGCGCGGCACGGAGGAGGGCGTGGTCGTCGCTGGCGGCGGCGCGTTCGCCGGCGTGGGGAGCCTCGTCGGCGTGGTGTTGGAGATCGGCGGGATCGTGGGCGGCGGGTGCGGCGGCGGATTTGCGGAAGTGATCGGCGGCGCAGCGGCGGGCGAGTTGATACATCCAGGCGGTGAAGCTGCCTTCGTCGCGGTAGGTGTGGCGGTATTTCAACATGCGCTCGAAGACGACCTGCGCGATATCCTCGGCGGCGGCGCGGTGACCGGTGAGTTTCACGAGGAAACCGAAGAGCGGGCCCTGGTGGCGCTCGAAGAGTTCGCCGAGCGCGTCGAGTTCGCCGGCGCGGACGGCGAGCATCAGCGCGTGGTCGGGGCGAGGTTCGGCGGCGGCGTCCACGGCGACGGGATTAACCACGGACGGGCGCGGGTGAAAACGGATTTCTGCGGGGGCGGCGATCACGGTGGTCGGGAAGCATGGCGGAGTTGCCGGAAGAAACCCGGGAGCGGGTGAAAGGTTACGGGATTTTTTTAAGTTCGCTGAAAGATCACGCGGGGCACGCGCGTTCCGTTGATCGACCATGCACGCCCGATTGTTTTTCTCCGCTTGTGCGCTGACCGTCTGCTCCGGTTGCGTGTCCGCCGATCCGCGCGTGCGGATAGGAGGCGGAGTCGCTCCGCTCGATGGCACGCATTATCTGGTGCTGGGCCTCGGAGTGATTTCCGTTTCTCCACCCGGCGGGACGAATGCGGCGCAAGTGTCGCGCGGAAAAGTCTTCGGCGTGCAACTGACGAACCAGCCCGGCCCGAAAGTGGCGATCGGCTACTCCGATGCGCAGACCGTGCTCGTGCCCGCCGAGCGCGCCGACGATGTGCGCCTCGAAGCGCGTCGCCAGCCTGACGGCACTGTCAGTGTAGAGGTGGGCGCGGCGCGGCTGAAATAGTTTTTCTCCCATGAAAACAACCAACCACACCTCCAAGCTTGCGTCCCCAGCGGCGCTTCTCGCGGCGGCGGCCCTTGGCCTCCTGCCTTTTTTCGCCGGCTGCACGGCCACCGAAAACCACGTCATCGCCACGACTGCCACCGTGATCGGCGTCGAGCTCAGCCAGAGTCCCACCACCACGAGCCCGCAGGCGAAGCTCGGTTACAATCGCGCGGAGTTCGCCTACGTGCCGACCAACCGCAACGTGAAGAAAGACGAAAGCAGCGCCACGGGTGCGGAACAGAGCGCCGATGTGATCATGGAGCTGCGCTACGACGGCATTTTTTCCAACACCGGCGGCATCTATCAGCGACTGGCCGTCGGCTCGAACGCGGTGAAGCAGCGCGGCGCCGCCTACATGTTCGCGCGCGACAACAAGGGTGAGATCAAACCGGAGACCGCTGCCGCCATCGAGAAGGCGCTGGATGACGGCGCCGTGCTGGACGTCGACCAGAACCGGCGGCGCGACAAACTGCGCCAAGCCTATGAAAAAACGAAAAGCGATAAGCCCGACAGCATCGGCAAGTTCGACGAAGCAGTCGCACCCGGGTTCGCCAGCTTCACCGCATTCCTGATCGGAAATCCGACGGCCGAACAAATCACGGTGGCTCGCACCAAGCTCGAAGCCGACGCCGACATCAAAAAAATCCTGTCCGAAATCAAATAACCCAAATCCCAACCCAACATGAACACACTCCACAAAACCATTCCCTTCGACGCCAGTTTCACCGCGCAGTTGGACCTTCAATGCAATGCCATGCGCGCGGCGGGCTACCGGCTCGTGAGCAGCTTCTCCGTCGTGCAGGCGGGAGTCGTCAGCGCCATCCTGATTTTTCAGAAGTGAACGAGATTATGGACTAGAAATTGCGGGAGGGGCTTTCCGCCCTCCCGCAGTTACCTCAAACGCATTTCTCCTGCCCCTGACGACTTGCACGCCGAGCCGACTTGCGTGAAGTGGTGGGCGATGAAACTTCACCTTTGCTCGTGGCTTCCGCTTGGACTTGGGCTCGTGACGCTCGGCACCGCGAGCGCGGCGTTTACGCCGGAGCAGATCGCGACGGAATCGGCGAAGGCCAACGCGTTCTTCGAAAGATCATGGTCCGCCGGCGTCGATCGCAGCCCGATCACGCAGGGCTATCTCGGGATAAAAAAGGACGAGGATAAGTGGGACGATCTTTCCGACGCGCACACCGTGGCTGAGCTCGGCTTCCAACTCGCCGATCTTGCGGAGCTGAAACGCACCGTCGATTACGCGGCGCTCGATTCACAAGCGCAGCTCAGTTACCGGCTCTTCGAGCGCACCGTGGCCGACGCGGCGGAGAACTTCCGGTGGCGCTTCCACGACTACCCGCTCAACCAGATGTTCGGCTGGCAGGACAACGTGCCGTCCTTCCTCATCACCGTGCACAGCGTGGACGATCTGCGCGACGCGCAGGCCTACATCGCGCGGCTGCGCGGCATCGGCCCGATGTTTGCGCAGCTCGTCGAGCAGTTGGAAACGCGGCGAAAACTCGGCGTGCTCCCGCCGCGGTTCGTGTTTCCGCTCGTGCGCGACTCGGCGAAAAACGTGATCACGGGCGCGCCGTTCGACGCGTCGGCGAATGCGAAGCCAAGCGCCCTCTGGGAGGATTTCTCCGCCAAGGTCACCGCCCTGAAATCCGCGGACGCCCCGATGAAGGAGAAACTGCTCGCCGAGGCGCGCGCCGCCCTAATCGAGGTGGTCGGTCCCGCGTATCGCGAGCTGCTCGCCAAGTGGGACGACCTGGAAAAATCCGCGACCGAGGACGATGGCGTGTGGAAACTCCCCGACGGCGCGGCGTATTACAACCAGCAGCTCAAAAACCAAACGACCACACGGCTGAATTCCGATGAGATTCACGCGCTCGGCCTGAAGGAGATCGCGCGCATCCACGAGGAGATGCGCGGCATCATGAAGCAGGTGGGCTTCAAGGGCGACCTACCGGCGTTCTTCAAGTTCATGCGCGAGGATCCGCAGTTTTATTTTCCCAACACCGCCGAGGGGAAGCAGGCCTATCTCACGCAGGCGACCGCCATCATCGACACCATGCGCGGCCGGCTGGACGCCTTGTTCATCACGAAGCCGAAAGCGCAGATCGCGGTGAAAGCCGTGGAGCCATTTCGCGAGAAGACGGCGGGCACGGCGTTCTACCAGCAGGGCACGCCCGATGGCACGCGGCCCGGTATCTATTACGCGAATGTCTACGACATGGCTGCGATGCCGAAATACGAGATGGAGGCGCTCGCCTACCACGAGGGAATTCCCGGCCACCATATGCAGATCTCCATCGCGCAGGAGCTGACCGGCGTGCCGAGCTTCCGGAAATTTGCGCAAGGCTACACGGCCTACGTCGAGGGTTGGGGTCTCTACTGCGAGCGCGTGCCGAAGGAACTGGGCTTTTATCAAAACGCCTACTCCGACTTCGGCCGGCTCTCGATGGAGCTCTGGCGCGCGGCGCGATTGGTCGTCGATACGGGCCTGCACGCGAAAAAGTGGACGCGCCAGCAAGTGATCGACTATCTCAAAACCAACACGCCGAACAGCGAGCGCGACATCACCACGGAGACGAATCGCTACATCGTGATGCCCGGCCAGGCGACGGCCTACAAGGTCGGCATGATCAAGCTCCTGGAGTTGCGCGCCACCGCGAAGCGCGAGCTGGGCTCGAAGTTCGACGTGCGCGAGTATCACGACCAAGTCCTGCGCGACGGCCCGGTGCCGCTCGACGTGCTCGAGGAAAACATCGGCGCGTGGATCGCGCGGAAGAAAGGCTCGTGAGGCGGCACCGCCGCTTTGCATTTGCACGGCGACGCGGCCGGGCCTAACTCCGGCATCAACACCCACTCCGATCTCTCATGAGTTTTTCCGCTGTCTTCAAATCCATCGTTTTTCTCGGACTGCTCTTCGTCATGCTCTACGTGGGCATGAACAACACGCACACGATCGATTTTCACTTTCCCATCGCGGGCACCACGGCGACGAAGCCGATCCGCACGACGGCGGGGCTGATTTATTTCGGGGTGTTTGCGGTCGGTGTCCTTGCCGGAACGCTGCTCCACAGCGGCGGTGGCAAGGGCGGGAAGAAGAGCGGCGGCAGCAAGGAGAAGTGAGG
>JANYBX010000270.1 GCA_025360615.1 Opitutia bacterium | reverse complement strand
CGTAAAATTAAAGGTGAGTGCGGAACCCACGGACGAGCCAAAAACGACGACCGCTGCCGCGACGGAAAAAGCCCGGACGAGGCGGGCTTGGGCAAAAGAGTGCTGTGATTTCATGTTGAGGCCGGGATTTCGAACGCCCTCTTAGACCGTCGAGCCGGGTAAAGTTGCAAACAAAAACCGCCGCCGCGGCAGATCGTCACCAATTCCGCCAAGCTCCCGCTGGATCAGCCAGATGCTCGGACTCGTGCGCACACCGCGCCATCCGTTCAAACGCCTTTTGCTTTTTTCGGGCCAACGCTCCACGTTCGCCGCCCTTCGCCCATGTCCGCCGATCTTTCCGAGCTCTACCAGCAAGTCATCCTCGACCACAACCGCCGCCCCCGGAATCGCGGCAAGCTGCCCACCGCCAACCGCGTCGCCCACGGCGACAACCCCACCTGCGGCGACCAATGCAACGTCTACCTCCGTGTCGACGGCGACCGCATCGCGGAAATCTCCTTCGACGGCTCCGGCTGCGCCATCTCACAAGCCAGCGCCTCGCTCATGACCACACAGCTCAAGGGCAAGACCGCGATCGAAGCGGTGAAACTCTACGACGAGTTCCACCACATCGTCACCACCGGCGAGACGCCCGAGGACATCAGCGACCTCGCCGCCTTCGCCGGAGTCCACACGTTCCCCGCCCGCATCAAATGCGCCACCCTCGGCTGGCACGCCGCCCTCAACGCCCTCAAGGGCGACGAAGCCCCCTCGACCACCGAAAGCCACATCGACTGAGACATCGCCTCAATGAACTATCGAATCATCCTGTTCTTTGTTTTTTTGACCTGCCGTCTGTTCGCCGATGTTCCCATTGTCGACGAATTGAAAGCGAAAGCGCTGTCTGGCGATCCGGAGTCCCAATTTTCCTTGGGCAACCGATACGACTTCGGCAACGGTGTTCGGCAAAACTTCAAGGAAGCTGTCAAGTGGTATGAGATGGCGGCGAAGAACGGACATGCCGTTGCACAAAACAATCTCGGCGACCTCTATCTCCGGGGCACGAGTGTCAAAAAAGACTACGCTAAGGCGCTCGATCTTTTTCAAAAATCGGCTGCGCAAGGAACTCCCGCTGCGCAATGCAGCATCGGACTAATGTTCGATAGTGGATTCGGTGTGCCGAAAAATCCGGAGACCGCCAATGCGTGGTATCTGAAGGCGGCGGAAGGCGGCTTCGCCCTAGCTATGGAGAATCTCGGCCTCAGTTACGCCCAAGGCAGCGGTGTTGCGAAGGATCTCACAACGGCCCTGCAATGGTATGAAAAAGCCGCCAACCTCGGACTGGCGAGCGCCCAACTCGAAACTGGCTACCATTATTATAATGGCTTGGGTGTGGCGATGGATCCGATCGTCGCCGTGGCCTGGTATCGCAAAGCCGCAGCTCAGGGTGACGTCAAGGCCATGACCAATCTCGGTCTCGCTAATCGCGACGGGCAAGGCGTGCCGCAAAACATGATCGAGGCTTTCGCGTGGTTGGACCTCGCGCGCTTTTTGACTCAAACAGGTGGCTACAACCTCAACGTAAAATGGGGAATTCGCGGCTACCTCGACGAGGTAAAAAAGCGCATGACTAGTATCGAGATCAAGACGGGCGAGAAACGCACGAAGGAACTCTACGCCGAACTCCGCGCCCAGCAGCCGAAACTCTGATCCCGCCTCCATGCTCGACTCGAAAAAAATCCGTTCCGATTTCCCGATCCTGCACCAGCAGATCAACGGCCACCCCCTCGTCTATCTCGACAACGGCGCCACCTCGCAAAAACCCCGCGCCGTCATCGACGCCCTCGTCCGCTACTACGAACGCGACAACAGCAACGTCCACCGCGGCCTCCATGCGCTCTCGATGCGCGCGACCGACGGCTACGAAGGTGCCCGCACCCGCATCGCGAAATTCATCAACGCCGCCGACCCCGCCGAAATCATTTTCACCCGCGGCACCACCGAAAGCATCAACCTCGTCGCCCGCAGTTGGGCCCACGCCCATCTAAAATCCGGCGACGTTATTCTCACGACCGAGATGGAGCACCACTCCAACCTCGTCCCGTGGCAGCAAGCCGCCAAAGCCGCCGGCGCGACGGTGCGCTACATTCCCGTCCTCGGCACCGACGCCGAAGGCGGACTCGATCTCGCCGCGCTCGACACGCTGCTCACGCCGCAGGTGAAGCTCTTCGCCTTCACGCATATTTCCAACACCCTCGGCACGATCAACCCCGCCGCCGAACTCTGTCGCCGTGCCCGTGCCGTCGGGGCGATCACCGTCATCGACGCCGCTCAATCCATCGGCCACGCCCCGCTCGATGTGCGCGCGCTCGGCTGCGATTTCCTCGCCTTCTCCGGCCACAAAATGTGCGGCCCCACCGGCATCGGCGTCCTCTACGGCCGCCAGGCCTTGCTCGACAAACTCGCCCCCGACGAGACCGGCGGCGGCATGGTCGTCAACGTCACCTACGAATCGGCCACGTGGAAACCCACGCCCGAGCGCCATGAAGCCGGCACGCCCCACGTCGCCGGCGCCATCGGTCTCGCCGCCGCCTGCGACTACCTCGACACCATCGGCCGCGAAGCCATCGCCGCGCACGACCACACCCTCGCGCAACTCGCGATGGAAAAACTCAGCGCGATCCCCGGCATCCGCATCCTCGGCCCGCGCGCCGGCGCGGAGCGCGCCGGCCTCGTGAGCTTCGCCTTTCCCGACGTGCATGCGCACGACATCGTCACCTTCGCCGACGAAGACGGCCTCGCGTTGCGCGGCGGCCACCACTGCAACCAGCCCCTCATGCGCAAGCTCGGCCTCACGAGCACCACGCGCGCGAGTTTTTATTTCTACAACACCGCCGACGAAATCGACCTCCTCGTCACCAGCCTCCGCCGCATCCAGAAATTCTTCGCCGGCACCTGAGTGCAGCCAGCCCCCGGCCATTTCCCGCCGAGATTTTTTCGAACTCGCCCTGCAACCACCGCCGCGCCGCCTCGATCCGCGCCGGCGAAACCTCCGCCACCATTTTTTGGATCTCCGGGTCGCTTCCCATTGATTCCGCGGCGTTGCTTCGCGCCGCCATGAACACGGCTGTCATGCCGAGTCCCCGCCAAAACCACGTTTTCAGGCCTACCAAGTTTCACAAACTGCCCCGCGGGCAACTCTGCCGCGCATGCAAAATGGTGTCCAAATTTGACGCCACATTTCCGTTAAAACGTTTAATACGTGGTATTCCCCGAACCCCTGTCTCGACAGTTCTCTGGATCAGAACGACGATGGAATCCGTGAGCGAAACCCATTCACCCCATCCAAGCGCGAGCTTGGGTTAATCATGGACTTCCACTTCAGGAATTTTTTCACGGCTCTACGCGGAGTTCACGGGAAGCAAGGAGGCTCTGATTCATCAGGAGTTGCGGAAGCTTCGTCTTCCCTGCCGAAAAAAGCCGGCGGAAACCCCCGCTCGGGAATATTTTGGGGCTTGGGCATGATCACCGGCTTCGCGGCCGTGATCATTATATTTACCATAACCGGCCACAGTTCCGCGCCGGTTCACCCCCAACGCGATCCCATCCAAGATCCGAAGGGAGCTCCCACGCCTGCACCGAGCCCGACCCCAAGACCCGCCCTTTCCGGTGGCTGGACGCTCATCCATGCGGCGATGACAAAGAGCGAAGTGCAATCGTTACTTGGCGTCCCCAATCTGAAGTCGGACCGTAAATGGGGCTACGTTGGCGGCGGTTTGGTTTCGTTCGACGCCCAAGGGCTCGTGTCCGGCTTCACTGCGCCGAAATAAATTCAGTGTCCCGCTGAAAGTCCCGGGATGCTACGCGCTCCCTGCAAACCGGCCCTTGACACTCCGCAACCCGTCCGGCACTTCAGTCACCCCTTAATCGCTCACGAGTCATGAAACCCACCTTCCGCCCGCACCGCTTAAAACGCGCCCGCAAGATCGGCTACCGCGCCCGCATGGCCACTCCTGGTGGCCGCAAAGTCATCAAGTCCCGCCGCCTCAAGGGCCGCAAGCGCTTGACCGTCGTCTAAGTCCGCGCCGCTCCGTCCGCGTCCGTTCTCGTCGCGGCCATGCGTTTCCGCCCTGAGCAGCATCTCTGCCGCCAGAGCGACATTCGCGCCGTGCGCGCCGAGGGCCGTCGCTTCGATGCCCGCGCCTTCACCGCTTGGTGGCTGCCCCGCGATCCTGCGGCGGTGCCCGTTTCACTCCCGCGCGTCTGCGTCATCGCCTCCACCGCTGCCGTGGGCCACGCGATTCTGCGCAATCGCGCCAAGCGCCGCCTGCGCGAGCTCTTTCGCGAACACCAAGCGCTGCTCCCCGCCCACTGCGACTATCTCCTCATCGCCCGCGCCGCGATGAATCAGCGCCCGTATCCCGAACTGGAGAAACTTTTCGTTCACGCCTGCGGTCAGATCGCCACCGCCGCCTTGCCCAAAAATGTCTGAGCGCCCTGCCAGTTTCTTCGCCCGTTTTGTCCGGCTGCCCGCCGCCGCGTTGCTCGCGCTCATCCGGCTCTACCAGCGTTTCTTTTCACCCGCGCTCCGCGTGGTCGGCGGCGCGGCGTGCGGCTGCCGCTTCACCCCCACCTGCTCGCACTACGCCGCCGAGGCCGTCGCCACCCACGGCGTGCTCGCCGGGATCTGGCTCGCCGCCCGCCGCCTCCTGAAATGCACCCCCCTGCATCCCGGCGGCTTCGACCCCGTGCCCGCGCCGCGCGCTCCCACCTGCGTTCGGATTCAGTCGGGCTCCCCCGCTCGTCACCCTTCGCTCATCGCCTAACTTTCAATGGACAAAAAGAACACTTTCCTCGGCGCGTTTTTCATCATCGCCGCCTTCGCCAGCATTTATCTCGGGCCGAAATTTTTCCCCGCGCCCGCCGCGCCCCCCGCCGCCGTGCGCGAAGCCGTCGCCCAGCAAACCGCCAACACTCCCGCCCCCGCCGCGACCACTCCTGCCGCCACGTCCGCGGCGACCCAGACGGTGACCAGCGGCGCCCCGCAAGCCGCCTTTGCCGCCACCTCCGTCGAGCACGCCGGCGCCAGCGTCACCACGCTCCAAAACGATTTCATCGCCGTCCGCTTCACCGATTTCGGCGGCGCGATTAGCGACATCGCCTTCAAAAAATATCCCGTCGCCCAAGGCCGGCCCGATCCCTTCGTCTTCAACGAACTCCACGCCGATCCGATGCTCGCGCTCGCCGAGTTCCCCGGCCTCGACCGCGGCACGCGTTACGAAGTCGTCTCGCACACCGCCTCCGAGATCGTGTTCCGCGCCGTGCTTGACGGCAGACTCGAGGTCACGCGCCGCTACGTGCTCCCGCCCAGCACCGGCCCCCAGACCGATCCTTACCAGCTCCGCCACGAGACCACGTTTCGCAATCTCACCGCGCAGACCGCCCCGCCGCTCCGCGTCGCCCTCGCCCTCGGCACCGCCGCCCCCGTCAACGCCCTCGACTACGGCCTGCAGCTCACCACCGGCTACGCCACGGCGGACACGAAAAAATTCATTGCCCGCGGCGATCTCCAAGGCGGCGGTTTCATGACCAACTTCGGCGTCGGTTCCCGCGAGCCCCTGCCCAACATCACCAGCCCCGGCCCCATCGTCTGGGCCACCGTGAAGAATCAATTCTTCGCCAGCATTCTCACGCCCGACGAACCCGCCGCCAGCCTCATCACCCGCCGCGTCAAACTCCTCACCGCGCTCCCCGACACCGACAACAACGCCTACGGCGTCACCGGTCTCGCGCAGTTCGAGTTGAAAGCCATCGCTCCGAGCGCCAGCACCACGCTCGCCGCCAACTTCTACGTCGGCCCGAAGGAATATAAACGCCTCGCAAACTCCGATGTGTTTAAGGCCGATCAGGACAAGGTCATGGACTACGGCCGCTTCTTCGGCTGGGCCAGCCAGCTCCTCACCCTGCTGATGAATTGGATGCACAGCCTCGTCCCGAATTGGGGCGTCGCGATTATTCTCACCACGCTCTCGCTTAAAATCCTCTTCATTCCCGCCACCATCTCCTCGATGCGCTCGATGAAGCGCATGGCCAAGCTCCAACCCGAGCTCGCCGCGATGAAAGAGAAATATAAGGACAACCCGCAGAAGATGAACCAGGCCACGATGGCCCTCTTCAAGGAGCGCAAGGTGAACCCCGTCGGCGGCTGTCTCCCGCAGCTCCTCACAATGCCGTTCTTCATCGGCTTTTATTCCATGCTGCAAAGCACTGCCGAGCTCCGCTACGCGCCGTTTTTCGGCTGGGTGCACGATCTCTCCGCGCCCGACACGCTCCTGCACCTCGGCGGGATTCCACTCAACATCCTCCCGCTCCTTCTCGGTGTCACGATGGTCTTCCAAATGCGCCTCACGCCCACCTCGCCGACGATGGACCAGACGCAGGCCACGATGATGAAGTTCATGCCCGTCATCTTTACCCTCTTCTGTTACAACCTCCCCGCCGCGCTCGCCCTCTACTCGACGACCAACGGTCTCTTCACCATCGCGCAAACGATCATCATCAATCGCATGAAGGATCCCGCGATCGGCCCCGTGGCCGTGGCCAACGCCCTCAGCGGCAAGCCCGTGAAAAACGTCACGCCGAAGAAAAAGTAGCAGGCCGCATCTGGGAAATGGAGGCGGGGTGCCCTCACCCCGCGCCAGGACATCGCTCGCCAGTTCACGGTTTCGCGGGATGAGGGCATCCCGCCTCCATCTGATCCGGCCTTCGCCGCCACCGCGCACCCGCCCTTGCCTCGCGGGCGCTTTGCTTCTCACTACTCCCCTTTCATGACCGACGAAGCCGAGGCCCCCGCTGCGCCAGCCGCCACTCCGCGCCATCTCGCGCCGGACGACGTCGGCCTCGTCACTGCCCGCGATTTTGTTTATCCGCGCGCCTTCACCTTCAAAAACGGCCAGCAACTCGACGGCCTCACCCTCCGCTACGAAACCTACGGCACGCTCAACGCCACCCGCGACAACGCCGTCCTCATCTGCCACGCCCTCAGCGGCAATCACCACTGCGCCGGCTGGAACTCCCCCGCCGATAAAAAACCCGGCTGGTGGAACAACCTCATCGGCCCCGGCAAAGCCGTCGACACCCGCCGCTTTTTCGTCATCTGCGCCAACGTCCCCGGCGGCTGCTCCGGCACCACCGGCCCGTCCTCCACCAATCCCGCCACCGGCGAACCCTACGGCCTCCGCTTCCCCGCCCTCACCATCCTCGACATGGTGCGCGCCCAAAAACTTCTCCTCGAACACCTCGGCGTCGCCGAACTCCACACCGTCATCGGCGGCTCCATGGGCGGCATGACGGCGATGCTCTTCGCCATCGAGTTTCCCCGCTTCACGCGCCGCCTCCTCGCGATGGCGACGACCGCTCGCGAAGGCGCCCAAGCCATCGCCTTCAACGAGGTCGGCCGCCAAGCCATCATGCAGGACCCCGGCTGGAACAACGGCGACTACCCGCGCGACGGCGGCCCCCGCGTCGGCCTCGCGATCGCGCGCATGATGGCGCACATCACCTATCTCAGCGACGCCAGCATGGACCGCAAGTTCGGCCGCCGCACCATCCAGTCCCGCGCCAAAAGCCCCCAGCTCAGCGCAGAGCTGCCGCTCGCAGCAGAGTCTCAACCCAGCGTCGCCGCCGCCGCCGATTTCAACCTCCAGTTCGAAGTCGAGAGCTACCTGCGCCACCAAGGCCAGACCTTCATCAACCGCTTCGACGCGAATTCCTACCTCTACATCACGCGCGCCCTCGACCAGTTCGACCTCGACCACGCCTACGGCTCGCTCGAGCAAGCCTTCGCGCCCGTGCAAGCCGAGTCCCTCGTCGTTGGCTTCACGAGCGACTGGCTTTTCCCGCCCGAGCAAAACCGCGCCATCGCCCTCGCCCTCCTCCGCGCCGGCAAACGCGCCAGCTACGCCGAGCTCTCCACTGACCTCGGCCACGACTCGTTTCTCCTCGAAAGCGAGGAACTCTACGCCCTCATCCGCGGCTTCCTCGAGCGCCGGCAACCCGACCCCTCGGACTTCGCGATCTGAAATATGGAAAACTGGAAATCAGGAAAAACCATCCAGCCCTTCCGTGTCTTTTCCCGCTTTCCTGATTTCCCCATAAAAAAAATTCCTGTGAGCAAACTCAGCGAAAAACGCACGATCGACATGGAGATCATCGGGGAATGGGTGGAGCCGCAGACGCGCGTCCTCGATCTCGGCTGCGGCCGCGGCGAACTGCTCGACTACCTCGTGCAGACGAAACAAATCTCCGCGCTCGGCGTGGATCTCGATTTCACGCGCGTCACCGCCTGCGTGCATCGCGGCGTGCCCGCCTACCAAGGCGACATGATCGCGTGCATGGCGGCGTTTCCTGAAAAGCATTTCGACCGCGTCATCTGCTCGCGCACCGTGCAGGAATTGCAAAACCCCGCCGCCGTCATCGCCGAGGCGCTCCGTGTCGCGCGCCGTGTCACCGTCGGCTTCGTGAACCACGCATTTTGGAAAAACCGCGTCGACCTCCTCGTCCGCGGCCGCAAGGCCCGCAACGCCGTCTACACCACGCCGTGGGCCGAGAGCCGCCCGGCGAATCCGGTTTCGGTCGCCGACTTCGATGATTTTTGCTCTGCGCAAAAAATCCGCATCACCCGCCGCGTCCTCCTCGGCGGCGATTGGAAAACCCCCTGCCGCGCCCTCCCCAATCTCCTCGCCGGCTACGCCCTCTACGACCTCACGCGCTGAACGCGCTTTGAGGTAGGGCGCGTTATCCCTACCGCGCCGCAGCGGCTCAGCTCACCGGGAATGCCGAGCGCCACGGTCTCGCCTTCATTCGCCGCTCACTTCCGACTTCATCCATGCCCGCCAGCCTCCGTCTCCTTTTCCTGCTCTCTCTCCTCGCCGCCGCCGCCTGCGCCGCCGCCCACGCGCTCACGTTCGTGGACATGGCCTTCTACCCGATCCTGATTTTCGTGCCGCTCCTCTTCGTCGTGTGGCCGCTGATCATCTGGCAATTCCGCCGCATCCCGCGAAAAAATCTCTTCTCCGAAATCTTCGCTAACGTCCCGCGCTGGATGAAGCTCAGCACCGTCACCCTGCTCGCCTACGTCTTCGTGAATTTTTTTCTCTGCATCAAACTCAACGAGGGCGGCGATCCGCAGCGCCTGTCCGAAACCCGCCTCGTCTTGAAATCGCGCGATAAAATCCTGCGCGATCTCACGCCCGGCGAATTCCGCCACGCGCAAGCGGTGCAAGTCCGCCAGCTCAGCGGCCACCTCGCGGTCTTCTATGCGCTCGCCGCCTTCGCGCTCCACGCCTGCTGGCTCAAATCCGGCCCCGCCATGGCCAACGCCAAAATCCGCTGAATACCTATTCCGTAGATGGAGGACGCCGGTCATCATCGCTCATCAACCCGCTGAAAACAGCCGCGACAAATTCACGCCCCCGCTCCTTTATTCACCGATCAGGTGAATCGACGGCGCCCCCTCGTTCGAATCCCCGATTAGCGTTCATCAGCGTGGATGGGCGGTTTCTCTTCCGCGCCTTTTAGCCTCTGTGTCCATCGGTGGTTCGACTCCTCCTTGTCCTCCCCCTCTCATGAAAATCCCCCGCCTCCTCGCCGTATTTCTCGCCACCGCCGGCCTCACCCTCGCCGCTGAAATCGCCAAGCTCGAACCCGCCGCCGCCGCCAAGCTCGTCGCCGAAGGCAAGGCCGTCCTCGTCGATGTCCGCGAACCCGCCGAGTGGGCGGAGACCGGCGTCGTCGCCACCGCCGTGCTCCTCGCCAAAAGCGATTTCGACGGCCCCCAAAAAAACTGGAAACCCTTCCTCGAAAAAAACGGCGGCAAGGAAATCATCCTCTACTGTCGCTCGGGCAATCGCTCCGGCCTCGTCGCCGCCGCCCTCGCCGAAAAAGGCTACAAGGTCGCCAACGCCGGCGCCTTCCAGACCTGGGCCGACTCCGGCCAGCCCGTGCGAAAAACCAAGTAGGGGCGCGGGCCCATCCGCCGTTCCACGCTTTCCTTCCCACCGCACCGGGATTGGAAAACGTGCTCGATTCAATTTGCCTCCCCTCGCGCCGTTGCGCGCACACTCTCCCGCCATGCCTCATGTCCCCTCTCCCACCCGCTACCATAACCCCGCACTCTACCGCCGCTGCGGCCGCAGCGGTCTCCAGCTCCCGCTGCTCTCCCTCGGGCTCTGGCACAATTTCGGCGGCGACGATGATTTCGCCAACAGCCGCGCGCTCATCCTCCGCTCCTTCGACCTCGGACTGACTCACTTCGATCTCGCCAACAACTACGGCCCCCCGCCGGGCTCCGCCGAAATCACCTTCGGCAAAATCCTCCGCGCCGATCTCGCCGCGCACCGCGACGAACTCATCATCTCCACCAAGGCCGGCTACCTCATGTGGGACGGCCCTTATGGCGAATGGGGCTCCCGCAAAAGTCTCCTCGCCTCGCTCGACCAGTCCCTCGCGCGCATGGGCCTGCCCTACGTCGATATTTTTTATTCCCACCGGCCCGACCCCGACACCCCGCTCGAGGAAACCATGGGCGCGCTCGCGCACGCCGTTCGCAGTGGCAAAGCCCTCTACGCCGGCGTCTCCAACTACAGCGCCGAGCAAACCACCCGCGCCGCGCAACTCCTCCGCGACCTCGGCACGCCCTGCGTCATTCACCAGCCGAAATACCACATGTTCGAACGCACGCCCGAGCACGGCCTGTTCGACGTGCTCACCCGCGAAGGCATCGGCGGCATCGCCTTCTGCCCGCTCGCGCAAGGCCTCCTCACCAATCGCTACCTCGCCGGCATTCCCGCCGATTCCCGCGCCGCGCACGACCCGCGTTTCCTGAAACCCGAGCACATCACCGATCCCAAGGTCGCCAAGATCCGCCGGCTCGACGCGCTCGCGAAAACCCGCGGCCAGTCCCTCGCGCAAATGTCGCTCGCCTGGGTGCTCCGCCAGCCCGCGATCACCTCCGCGCTGATCGGCGCGAGCAAGGTCAGCCAGATCGAGGAAAACGTCGGCGCGCTAAAAAACCTCAAGTTCGCCACCGAGGAACTCGCCTCCATCGAGGCCATCCTCGCGGGATGAGCCTCGCTTCCGCGCCTCGGCAATTTTTTGCCCGCCCATGAATCCCCTGCGCCGTTTCTTGATTTTCGCTCTTACGCTCGCCCGCCTTACCGTCGTGGAACTGCGCGCTGCGGCCCCAGAACTCTCTCCCGCGTTGCGAGCCGAGCCGACCGACATTGTTTCGTTCTCTGCCGCGGCAAACCCCGACGCCACCGTCTCCGCCGATGGCTCCGGCACGCACCTCACCGTGCAATCCGCCATCGACGCCGCGCCCATGAACGCGACGAAGCCGTTCGTGATTCTCATCAAACCCGGCACCTACCAGGAACACCTCCTCGTGCCTGCTGGCAAACCGTTCATCACGCTCCGCGGCGATCCCAACGAAACGAACGCCACCCTCATCACGCAGGACACCAACGTGGCCACCGTCGGGGCCGACGGGAAAAAACTCACCACCCCGGACAGCGCCACCGTGCTCGTCCACGCCGCGAATTTCACGGCGGAAAATATCACGTTCGAAAACACGACGCCGCTCGGAAAGCACGTCCAGGCGCTCGCATTCTACATCACCGGCGACCGCGCGATGCTCCACCACTGCCGCTTCCTCGGCTGGCAGGACACCCTCCGCTCCGATTCACCCCGGGCCGCCAACACCGAGCCCGATGCGCCTCGGCCCAACGGAAGTTCACGCCACTATTTCGCCGACTGTTACATCGAGGGCCACGTCGACTTCATCTACGCGGCGGGCACGGCGCTGTTCGAGCGCTGCCACATTCACGCCAAAGCCGATGGCTATATCACCGCCGCGAGCACGCCGCGCGACACCCCTTTCGGCTACGTGTTTCTCGATTGCCGTGTCACCGCCGCGCCCGAGGTAAAGCGCACCTACCTCGGTCGCCCCTGGCGCTCCTTCGCCGCGATCGCGTTTCTGCGCACCGAACTCCCCGCGCAAATCGACCCCGCCGGCTGGCACAACTGGGACAAAGTGGAAAACGAAAAGACGGCCCGCTACGCCGAATATAAAAACACCGGACCCGGCGCCCGTCCCGAGTCGCGCGCCAAGTGGTCCCGCCAATTAACCGACGACGAAGCCAAAACCTACACCGTCGAAAACGTCCTCCACGGTGCTGACGGCTGGAACCCGCTCGCGAAATAAACCGCCCGCCACCGCGCCACGGTCGGGCCAGCCGCGTGAACCTCATCCTCTTCGAAGCCGCTGAAACCAGCGCCCCGCTCCCGCGCGCCGATCCCCGCGCCAGGCACATCCTCGAGATCCTCCGACGCCGCGTTGGCGACACGTTCGACGCCGGCCTCGTCGACGGCCCGCTCGGCCAAGCCACCCTCGCCGCCATCGCGCCGGATTTGCTCACACTCACCTTCACGTGGGGCGCGCCGCCTCCGCCCGCCGACCCGATCACGCTCGTGATCGGCCTCCCCCGCCCGCAAACCGCCCGCGACATCCTGCGCGACGCCACCACGCTCGGCGTCGCCGCGATTCATTTTGTCGCCACCGAACGCAGCGACGCCAACTACGCCGCCAGCACGCTCTGGACCTCCGGTGAATGGCGCCGCCACTGCCTCGCCGGGGCCGCCCAAGCCTTCGCCACGCGCCTCCCCTCCGTCGCCAGCGGCCCACCGCTCGCGACCACCCTCGCTGCCCTGTCGCCCGCCACCGCCCGCCTCGCGCTCGACAACTACGAAGCCTCCACCGCTCTCGCCGCTTGTAACTTATTAGGTTACAAATCGGCGATTCTCGCTCTCGGCCCCGAACGCGGCTGGGGCCCGGCGGATCGCGCCGCCCTGCGCGCGCACGGTTTCACGCTCACGCATCTCGGTCAGCGCGTGCTCCGCACCGAGACCGCCGTCATCGCCGCCCTCACACTCGTGCGCTCCCAACTCGGATTGCTCTGAGCCGATTGATTTACGCCTTCACCTTGATTCCCGCGTTTAAACCGGCGCCAGTTGTGCGCCCACGCGCTTACCAGATCCGCCGAACGGGCCCCGCCCCAAGGTTCAACTTTCCCGCGGCCTTCCGCGCGGGACACCGCCAAGCTTACGGCTTGGCTGCCGGCACGCCCACCTGCACAGCCGAAGCGGCGGCCGGCAGCTTTGCGCGCAACATCATCGCGCGCTGCGCCCACGAACTCGCCGGATCGATCTGGATGAGCTGGTCGGAATATTTTTTCACGTCGTCCGCCTTGCCGGACTCCGACGCCAAACTCGCGAGTTGATAGGCCGCCTCGGCGCGCACGCCCTTGAGTTGGACGGTGTCGGCCGCGAGGGCTTTCAACGCGGCTTCGCCTTCGGCGGCCTTGCCGGACTGTAATTTGACGATGGCCAGCCCGAGCTGGGCGCGCGCGGCGAACGGGCCGCTTTTCAGCAATGGCACCGCCGCCTCATACCCCGCGAGCGCTTCCGCCGGCTTGCCGGCAGCGTAGGCTTGGTCGGCGAGCGTCAGCTGAGCCACGCCCGTGAGCGTGTGGCCAGGATGAGCGGCGGTAAAAGCCTTGAGCTTTTCGGGGGTGGCGGTCGCGGCGGCGTATTCCTGTTTCACGCCTTCTTCCTTTTGGCCCGCGACGTAGTCCCATCCGCCCTTGGCCACGATGCCGAGCAGGATCACCACGCAGACGCCGATCACCACCGTGCTGTTCTTCTTCCAGAACGCCTGCAACTGGTCCTCGAAGGAGGGCGCGATGTAGGTGTCGTCGACCGCGACGAATTTACGGTCGTCGCCGGCCGGAGTCGGGTCGGTGGGGGTGGCGGGCGTGGTCATGGGCGAGAAGGGTTGGCAGTGTGAACCGGCGACGAAAGCAAATGCCTTCTCCGGTGTAAATGCAGGAAATCGCAGGATACTGACTCCATTTCCTCCCCCCCTCAGATGGCACGGGATTTTCGGAGTACGCCCGTGGTAGAGCACGAGGCTCAGCCCCAACTCACCAAACGCTATGATACCGAGAAAAGAGGTGGGGAAGGAGGGCTGAAGTAATGCAGACGAAATTCTTGCTTTTGCTCTGCGCTTTAATCGGCCGTAAGCGTCCGACCCAGCGCCTTGTTGACGGATCATAAGGGTGACGAGTCTGACTCGGACTTTGGTCGGCAGCCTTCGTAATGGTGACGATTACCTGCGAGGAGCGCGCCGTAGACGGCACCGTTCTGAAGCAGAGGCGACGATGGTTGCCAGGCAGCTGGGGTCAGCGGAGTGAGATCATCCTGATTGATCATCGCGGGCAGTCGCGTCAGAACGTCGCGTAAATACCCGTCGAAAGTTTTCCTCCCTCTAAAGATTCGCCGAAGCGAACAACGCAGACGGCTTAGACCGAAAAGCTTTCGAGATGCGAATCAGGTTGATGAAGGAAACGTTTTTCTCACCTCGCTCCACCTGCCCGATGTAGGTCCGGTGAAGGTCGCAGCGTTCAGCAAAGTCCTCTTGGGATAGACCCAACTTGGCTCGCTCAGCACGAACCGCGTCACCCAGCGCACGAAGTTCGACTTTGCCTTCTTTGACCATGTCAGAGACTGCATCTTACCGGTTCAGATGACTTTGAATCGACAGCCGTTAGATAGCATTTTGGTTGCAGAAAAATTCCGCTCTCCCATTGCTACGCCCCTTATCACCGTGAAAAAATTCCTCCCGCTTCTCGTCGTGCTTGGCACTTCTTCCTCTGTCTTTGCCCAATACTTCACCGACATGTTCACAGGAACTACTGTGAACTCGACGTATTGGCGTTCGGCGTCTCCGTTTTCCGACAGTTCAGTGGTTCAGAGCGGAGGCACAGTTGCACTGAGTAATCATGGAAAATTAATTTCTGCTTCGTCCGTTTCAAACTCAGTGGATGTCACACTTAAATTCCGCTTCTCAGGGAGCGCGTACGATCAATTTCGACTTGTTACTCGAACAAACGCTTCGAGCACGAACAGCAATCAGGAGTTCGATAACGGAATTTCTGTAGATATTCGAATGCGCTCCGATACCGGTTCAACCGCAGCAAACGTGGCAATTAGTCGGAGTAACTTTCCCTTCGGTGGCGCAGAATTGATTCGAGGGACGTATCCCATCGCGCTGAATCAGGATTACACTGCGCGTGTTGTGGACGACGGGACCAATGTTCGCGTTTACGTGAACGACCTTTCGACTCCGTTAGTTCAAGCGACCGACACGTTTCGAGGCGGAAACTTAATCGGTTTGACCAACCGTGAAGGAGCGGGAAACGGCAGCAGCATCAGCGCAGGTTCCCAAGTTCGGCTTTCCGCATTCACGATCAACTCCTCTACCGTCGTGACAAATACGGTAACCGTTCCGGACTCTTCCGGTAAGCTCATTAACCTTTCAACCCTCGGAAGCGGCGGGTTCACGATGGGGTTCGTGATTGGTGGAAACACCGCTAAAAATGTTCTCATCCGCGCGGTGGGACCGACTCTCGTAAATTTTGGGGTCGGCAATGCTGCAACCCAGACTTCGCTTACCCTTTATTCGGGATCAAACGTCGTGTCGGCCAATTCCCGCTGGGGAGCAGCGGCAAATGCGGCCCAGATCGCAAATGTTGGAGGGCCTTTCGCCCTCCCGTTGGGAAGTGCCGACTCCGCGATCCTTCTCAGTTTGAATCCCGGAAGTTATACTGCGCAGTCAACGGCGAATGGAGCGGTGTTGTTGGAGGCATATGAGGTGCCTTAATTCTTCGTTCGAGGTAAATCGTCGCCCGCCCTCGTGCGCAAACCCAAGGGACCCGCCCCATTCGATCTCAGGGCCGAGCGAGTATTTTGGACCGGCCACATCGGCGGCCTCCCCGCCGAAATCGGCATTCTAATACCAGTCGCCTATAGCTTTTACGCTTTAAAGGCAGGAAGAAAGCTGGGATCAGAAGAGATGCCGCGAACCTTACCGCCGTTGGGAGAAGAGTGGGTGAAAGAGATCGAAGGGGCGTGGGAGCGGCCGCAGGAAGACTGGGCGCGTCAGCGCCTGTTGGTCGTGCGCTTGATCGCGCACCATGAGCTGACGACCGAGCAGATCGCGAAGGTGGCGGGAGTGAGCCGCAAAAGTGTGTTCAATTACCGGGACACGGTGGTGCAAGGAGGCGTGGCCGCGCTGCTCAAACGCGAGTGGGCCGGAGCCCGGAAACCGGCGGTGCATGGTGCGGTGGCAGAGGAGTTC
>JANYBX010000264.1 GCA_025360615.1 Opitutia bacterium | reverse complement strand
CGAACTACTCCTCTACATTGTTCACGGCTGGCTCCATCTCGCCGGCTACGACGATCTCCAGCCCGCCAAAAAACGCGTGATGCGCCGCGCCGAAGCCCGCGCCCTCCGCCTCCTGGGCCCGCTCCCCATCGCGACCCTCCGCCCCCGCTGACCCTCCGAAAAATGGAGGCGGGGTGCCCCGCCCCGCATTCGTCCCTCGTCCCTGCCCGCGTTTTACCGTGCATCGCCCGCCTGCGCCCACGTAACGTCCGCCCCGTCATGTCTGAAGTTCCCACCGGCCAGTCCCGCCTCATCACGTTCCGCAACGCCTTCATCTCCGGCGCGCTCCTCCTCGCGCCGCTGATCGTCACCGTCTGGGCGTTTATCCAAATCATCGGCCTCGTCGGCGGGCCCGTTCGCTCGCTCTTTTTCGACCGCCTGCCCGTCTCGCTGCGCGACCTGCCCTTCCTCTGGGATGTCGTCAGCACCGTCATCGTTGTCCTCATCGTCACACTCCTCGGCTACGTCTCGCGCTACGTCTTCGGCAAATACTTCGTCAGCGTCGGCGAGCGCTTCATGCTCAGCATCCCCGGCGTCAACGCCGTCTACAACACCGTCAAGCAGATCGTCGACACCTTCGGCACCCAGAATAAAAACCTCTTCAACAAGGTTGTCCTCGTTCAATTCCCGCGCACCGGCGTGTGGTCCATCGGCTTTCTCACCAACAAAACCCAAGGCGAAGCCCAGACCAAAACCGCCGTCGAAGCGTGGACCGTTTTTGTCCCCACCACGCCCAATCCCACCAGCGGTTTCCTCCTCCTCCTTCCGCGCAGCGAAATCGTCGAGCTCGATATGACCGTCGGCGAAGGCATGAAGATGATCATCTCCGGCGGCGCCGTCGTCCCTCCCTGGCCCATCGTGAAATCCGTCGATCCCGTGAAAAAGTAGCCGCGCCAGCCCGCGACGCTGCGCGATTCGGATCGATCCGCCCAATCGAAAATCCGAAATCCAAAATCGAAAATCACGCCATGCCCGGCCGCCCGCTCCAGACCGAAGCCTTCGTCCTCCTCAAGCGCCCGCCCGCCGATTCGTTTCAAACCTTCACGCTCTTCTCCCCCGCGCACGGCGCACTCCTCGCCCTCCAGCGCATCCCGAAAAAATCCACCGCCAACCACCTCGCGCTCGATCTCTTCGATGAAATCTCCGTCTCGCTCGAGACCTCGAACCAAGGCTCCTCCTGGTTCATCAAGGAAGCCCGCCTGATCGCGCGCGCCGCCAATATCGGCCGCAGCTACGAAACGCTCCGCCTCGCCTCCGCGTTCGCGACGCTCATTGCGCGCAACCCCGTCCACGAGGAAAGCCGCGAACCCGTCGCCACACTCCTCCGCACCGCCCTCGCCTCCTTCGCGAGTTCCCCGCGCCCGGACATCGTGTATTTCAAAACCCTCTACTGTTTCGCCCGCGACGAAGGTTACCCCGTGAAACAGGAATGGCTCGCCTCGCTCCCTCACGACCACCGCGCCGAAGCCACCCACCTCCTGCACACGCCGCTCGCTCATTTCGAAAAACTCGAAACCAAAAACCAAAAACCCGAAACCGAGCTCCTCCTCCGCCGCCTCGAAGCCTACCTCCGCGCCCACACCGAAATCCTCCTCGATTGAAAGGTGAGCCTCTCCCCCGCTCGCTTTCTCCTCCCCCGTTGGCCGCCTTGACTGCCCGATCTGCCGAACGATTTTCGGCCGCGATTCCCTTATCCGCTTCATCCGCGCCATCAGTGGTTAAATCCGATTCGCGAATGCCTCGATCGCCCGAGCCCGTCCCGACAAACCGCGATCCCGCCAACTCCCCTCCTCGTTTTCTTTCGCGTCCCTTCGCGTCTTTCGCGGGCCCCCTTGCCGAATTCCCCCCCGGCTCCCGCCTCCCTGCGCAATTTCCATTTTCCTTCCCCGCATTCTCTAGTTCCGTGGAAGCCTGAATGGACTTCTCCCTCGACGCCCGCACCGCCCGCCTGAGCGTCGGCGAATTCTCCGATTTCACGCTCGGCCCCCGCGACTCCTCCGGCAGCCCCCATGGCCTCTGGCGCGCGCAACTCGGCACCTACTGGCACCAGCAACTCCGCGCGCAAGCCACCGCCGAGCACGCCACCGCCATCGAGTTTGAAGTCCCGATCGAAGGCCGCGTCTTCCACCGCGGCTGGACCATCACCCTCAACGGCCGCATCGACCAACTCCTCCGCCTTCCTCTCAATCTCCCCTCCGAAAAGTGTCACCTATTAGGTGACACTCCCTCTGGGGAAACCTCCTCCTCTCCGGGGTCGATCACGCTGCGCGAAATCAAAACCGTCTCCCGCCCGCTCCCCGCCGACGAAACCGAACTCCGCCGCGACTACCCCTCCTACTTCGCTCAGCTCGCCACCTACGCCGCCCTCCACCGCCTCGCTCCCACTCCGAACCCCGAAACCGCGCGCCCGCGCGCGCGCACCGAACTCATCTTCGTCGAAGCCGGCTCGGGCCTCGCTCAAACCCTCGCACTCACCCCCGCCGACGAATCCCTCTTCCGCGTCCAGCTCGAACGCGTCGCCGAGTTCCTCGATCTCCGCCTCCGCGCCCGCGAACGCCTCCGTCACCTCGCATATCGCCCCGCCTTCGCGACTCCGCGCCCCGGTCAGGAAACCACCGCCGCCGAACTCACCGCCGCCTTCGAGCGCCACCCCGCGATCCTCTTCGAAGCGCCCACCGGCTTCGGCAAAACCGGCGTCCTCCTCGAATTCGCCCTCGGCCAGCTCCGCTCCGGCCACTTCGACCGCGTCCTCTATCTCACCAGCAAAGCCACCGGCCAACTCCAAGTCATCCGCACGTTGCACCAAATGACGGAGGACGTAGCAGCACAAAACCCAAAACCCCTCCCGGCCACGTCCGTCACCGCCTGGCACGTCCGCAACAAAGCCGAGCACTGCGTCAACTCAGTCTTCCATTGCCACCGCGATTCCTGCGCCTACCTCGCCGACCTCGAAACCCGCTGGCCCGCGAGCGGACTCGCCCGTTTCTACCTCCTCGACGATCAGCCCCACGATCTTCCCGCCCTCCGCACCGCCGGCCGCGCCGCGCGCATCTGCCCTTACGAAATCACCCGCTCCGCCCTCGCCTTCAACGACGTCTGGATCGGCGACTACAACTACGTCTTCGCTCCCGCCAACCGCACCCTCTTCTACAACCAGCCCGGCTTCGATCCCGCCCGCACCCTTCTCCTCATCGACGAAGCCCATAATCTCCCCTCCCGCGTCGCCGACGCCCACTCGCACACCGCCCTCGCCGCCGACGCCCGCGCCCTGCTTGCCGAGCTCGATCACATCAGCGCGCCCACTCCGTTCATCCGTCTCTGGGAAAGCTGGACGCTCCTCCTCGCCGCCCTCCCCGCCGCCGATTCCCTCGACCCCGCCCTCGAAGCCGACGTCGCCGACACGCTCTCCCAAATCGCCACCGCCCTCTCCACGACGCCGCTCGACTACGCCGCCCTCGACCCGCAGCTCTCCGCGATCCTCTGGCAAATCCCCCCGCTCCACGAGTGGCTCGCCAATCCGCTCCTCAAAAAACTCCTCTGGTCGCCCCGCGCCGCCGAGCTCGCCTTCACCTGCCTCGACGCCGCCGACGCCATCGGTGAAACCCTCCGCAGCTACGGCGGCATCGTCCTCGCCAGCGCCACGCTCAGCCCCACCGCCGAGTTCACCGAATCCATCGGCCTCGACTCGCCAAAAACTCCCAACCCGAAACTCATAACCCAAAGCGCAGAGCTCGAAACCTCCGTCGCGCTCGTGCGCGCCGCGACTCCGTGGCGCGACGCCGCCTACGACCTCGCCTACGATCTCCGCGTGGACACCCGTTTCTCCCAACGCGCGCGCCACCACGCCACCACCGCCGCCACCATCGCCACGCTGCAAGATTCCGCCCGCGGCCCGGTGGCGGTTTTTTTCCCCAGCTACGCCTACGCCGAAATCATCGCCCGCGAAATCGACCGTTCGCATCCCGCCCTCCGCGTCGCCCTCCAACCCCGCCTCACCGATCTCGCCGCCCAAGCCTCGTGGGTCGAGGAATCGCTCGCGTTCACCGACGCCCTCTTCCTCGTCCTCGGTTCCAGTTTCGCCGAGAGCATCGATCTCCTCGGCGGACGCATCACGCACGCGATGGTCGTCGGCCCCGCGCTCCCCGAAGTAAATGCCGTCCAACGCGCCCGCCTCGCCGAATTTTCCCTGCTCGGCCGCGACGCCGCCTTTCGCCGCGTCTACCAAATTCCCGGCATGAACAAGGTGAACCAAGCCCTTGGTCGCCTCGTGCGCGCCCCCGGCCAGCGCGCCCGCGTGCTCCTCCACTGCTCCCGCTTCGGCGAACTCAGCTACGCCCAGCTCCTCGCCCACGACTACCAATTCGGCCAAAACCTCACCACCGACGCCGACCTCGCCGCGTGGCTCTCGCGCTAAAAATGTAGGGCGGGGTCTCCCGACCCGCCGCTCGCGCCGCCCCCAGGGAGCTCGGCCGCCTCCTCCGCACCTATGCGTATTCCCGCTGCCGCGGCCGCCCTGCTATTCTCCGCGCGCCATGCGCCTTCCTCTCCTCCCCCTCGTGCGCCGCGCCCTCGCGTGCGCCCTCCTCATCCTCGCCGCCGCCCCCGCCGCGCTCGCCCAGCAAAACTGGCGCTGGGCCAATTCCCTTCCGGCCTCCGAGCAGTGGAAAGACGTCGCCTTCGGCGCCGGCCTCTACGTCGCCGTCGGCCTCGACGCCACCATCGCCACCAGCCCCGACGCGATCACGTGGACCATCCGCCGCATGAGCACTGCCAACATGACGCTGAACGGCATTGCCTTCGCCAACGGCCGCTTCGTCGCTGCCGGTATGGGCACGCCCACCTCCACCGGTGCCGCGGTGATCATGACCAGCACCGACGGGATCAACTGGACGATCAACGACGCCGTCGCCTCCGCCAACAACGCGCAGTTCCTCGACGTGATTTACGGCGGCGGCACGTGGGTCGTCAGCGGCTCGGGCGACAACATCCTCACCAGTCCCGACGGCCTAAATTGGACCGCCCGCACCTATCCCGGCGGCGTCATCCCCGGCACCGGCACTTATGGCGCGGGCAAGTTCGTCCTCAGCGGCAGCGGCAACGCCATCCTCACCAGCTCCGACGGCGCAACTTGGACGCGCATCGCCGTCGCCGGTGCCATCGGCGCATCGACGCCTTACCTTCCCGCCGTCACTTACGGCGCGGGCAAATTCGTCGCCGTTGGCCGCGACAGCGCTTTCGTCGCCGTCGCCTACACCTCCACCGATGCCGTCACGTGGACCCAAGCTCCCGCCATCGCCAACGCCAGCGGCAACACCGGTTTTCTCTCCGTCGTTAACGACGGCGCCAAGTTCGTCGCCGCCGGCGGCGTCGGCATCTTCACCAGCCCCGACGGCAACACCTGGACCAAGCAAACCTCCGCACTCCCCTCCTCCGCGCGCTCCCTCGGCCCCATCGTCGAAGGCATCTCCGCCGGCTCCTTCGCCAATGGACAATTTTTCGTCCTCGGCACCTACGGCTCCATCACCACCTCGACCGACGGCGCCGCGTGGACGCGCCGCTCCACCGGCACCGTTAATGATCTCTCCGGCCTCATCCATGATGGCACCCGCTTCGTCGCCACCGGCGCAGGCGGCACCGTGCTCACCAGCACCGACGGCGCCACCTGGACCCAGCTGACAACCGGCACCACCTCGAATTTCGGAAAACTCGCCTACAACGGCACCCGTTACGTCACCGCCGAATTCTCCGGCATCCTCACTAGCACGAATCTCACCGCGTGGACCGCCGTCACTGGCACCACCTCCGAGCGCTACGCCTCCGTCGCGTACGGCAACAGCCGCTTCGTCGCTGCCTACTCGGCCACTCTCCTCGGCACGCGCACGAGCGCAGACGGCGTCACGTGGAGCGCAGCGAACAACATCTCCGCCACCGGCGGCGCCACCGCCGGCCTCGCCTTCGGCGCCGGCGTGTTCGTGATCGCCACCGGTGGCGGAGGTGGCACGACAAAAATTCTTTCCAGCACCGACGGCGCCATCTGGACCGACCGCACGCCCGCCGGCCTCACCACCACGTCGTTCGACTCCGTCGCCTACGGCAGCGGTCGCTTCGTCGCCCTCACCTTTGACCGCCGCTCCGTCACCAGCACCGATGGCATCACCTGGACCGTAAACACCATCCCCACGAGCTACTCGATCTACACCGTGCAATCCGTCGGCGGCCAGCTCGTCGCCCGCGACAGCGGCTACGGCGCGAGCTCCCGCGTCACCACCGACGGCGCCACGTGGACGATCCTCGAAAATTCCACCGCTCCCAACAACCTCATCGCCGCCATGACCTCCGCCAACGGCGTGGTCGTCGGCATCGGCGCCTCCGGCATGATCCTCCGCGGCGACTCGGCCGCGCCCGTTTCGCCCAACGCCCCGAAAATCGCCACCGCGCCCGAGGCCAGGACCATCTCCTCCGGCGGCCCCGTCGTCTTCTCCGTCGCCGCC
>JANYBX010000238.1 GCA_025360615.1 Opitutia bacterium | reverse complement strand
CTCCAGGTCCTACCAACCACACCGCCGAGCGGTCCGACCGCCGACCCGCGCGACTCCTGGGACGAACTGGATCCCCGCGCCACCGCGCATCTCGCACTCGCGCTCGACGATCCGGCTTTGACCGCCGATCTCCTCGACGCGTGGTTTCGCCGCTGCGTCGCACATCGTCCCGCGGCCGTCGTTGACTGGCTCTTGAGCGAACCCGCTGCGCAACGCGGCACGTGGCTTCAACTCGTGTTGAACGCGCTGCGCGAGCGGCCCACCGAACTCGCCCAACTTGCCGCCGCCTTCTCTTCGTTCGCACCCACGCCCGAGCGCGATGCTCTCCTCGCCCAGTTCGCCGAAGCCTGGAGCGCTGCCCAACCGCCGGCCGCCGTCGAATTCGCCGCGACGTTGCCCGACGGCCTCGGGCGCACGCACGCGCTTACGCTCTCGCTACAAAACTGGATCGCGAGCGACGTGAACGCCGCGAGCGCGTGGCTCGCCCGCCGCGCGCCCGGCCCCGAACTCGACACTCCCGTCTTCGCGCTCGCGACCGACCCCGCCGTCGTCGCCTTTCCCGCTCTGGCCGCGCAATGGGCCGAGCGCATCGTCAATCCCGACGTGCGCCTTCAGGGCATCCGCGTCGTCGCCGACACCTGGGCCACGCATGATCTCGCCGCGGCCCGCCGATTCGTCGCCACGACATCCGCGCTCAGCGAGGAATTCCGCCGGACGCTCCTGGCCGAACTCGATTCGCCGCCGGCATCGTAAGAGGTTTTTGCGGCGAACGGGGGATTTTGTTCGCGACGTTTGGGTGCGCGCGGAAATATCGCTGCGTTCTCGCCCCTGCCAAATCCCCTTCCGGAAATGAAACGCTTTCCCCTCATCGTCGTTGCTTTTATCCTCATCGTTTTCGCTTCCGGTGCGCGCGGAGCGATGAATCTCACCGCGCTCTTCCCCGCCAACTCCGCCGCCGGCGTCTGCTCCGACGCGCCTCTGCGCCTCACGTTCGACAGCGCGCCGGCGGTCGGTGCCTCCGGGCGAATCATCGTCACGAATTCCGCGGGCACCACGGTCGACACCATCGACCTTTCGTCTTCGACGCAGACGCGCAATATCGGCGGCACCGTCTACAACTATCGCCCCGTGCTGGTCGTCGGAAATACCGCGATTGTTGCGCTTCACACCGCAGTTCTCACCTATGGCCAGACCTACCGCGTCACCGTCGATTCCGGCGTGTTTCTCGATTCTACCGGCGCAGCGTTTGCCGGCGTCGCGTCGAGCGCGTGGAGTTTCACCCTTAAATCCTCCGGCCCGACCACCGGCGCGAGCAGCATCACCGTCGCGGCCGATGGCACCGGCGATTTCGCGAGTGTGCAGGGCGCGTTCGACTTCGTGCCGGTGAGCAACACCAAGCCGGTTTTCATCAACGTCCGCAACGGCACCTACTACGAGATGCTGCTCTTGAAAAACCGCCCGTTCGTCACGCTGCGCGGGGAAGACCGCCGGCAGACGATCATCACCTATGCCGACAACGCGAATCTCAACTCCGGCAACAACCGCTGCATGGTCGGCATCGACTCCAACGACTTCACCTTGGAGCGTCTCACGCTCCGCAACAGCACGCCCATCGGCGGCTCGCAGGCTGAGGCACTCCGCGCGAACAGCACGCGCTGCTACGTCACGAACTGCGATTTCTCCAGCTACCAGGACACGCTTCTCATCAGCGGCACCGTCTACTTCACCAACTGCTACATCGAGGGCGACGTGGATTATATCTGGGGCGGCGGCGTCGCGTATTTCTATCGCTGCGAAACCCGCGCACTTCGCCGCGGCTACAATGTCCAGTCACGCAGCGACACCGGCAAATACGGCTACATCTTCGTCGAGTGCTCCGTCACCGGCGCCGACGGCGTGACCGGCCACGTGCTCGCGCGCACCGACACGACGTCGTTTCCCAACTGCGAGGTTGCCTACCTCGACTGCGCGCTCGGCTCGCACATCACTGCCGCAGGCTGGCTCATCACTGGCACGGGCGGCACCGCCAATCTCCGCTTCCTCGAATACCATAGCAAAAATCTCACCGGCGGCACGATCGACATCAGCCAGCGAGCCACCGGTTCGCGCCAGATGACCGATGCCGAGGCCGCGTTTTATCGCGTGCCCGCCAACATCCTCGCCGGCTGGGCGCCGCCCGCCTCGACCGACACCAGCTCGCCCGCCGGCCTCGTCACCGCGTCGCCCGCCGGCTCCACCACGCGGCTCATCAACCTCTCGGTGCGCTCCTTCGCGGGCACCGGCGAGCAGACGCTCATCGCCGGCTTCGGCCTCGCGGGCACCGGCACAAAGGATGTGCTCATCCGCGGCATTGGCCCCACGCTCGCCGACTTCGGCGTGCCCGGCGTGCTCGCTGATCCCGCCCTGAAATTTCAACAAGGAACGACCCTTGTTTCAACCAACGACAACTGGGGCAACACCCCCGCGCTCATCGCCGCCGCGCTCGCCGTCGGCGCTTTCCCGCTGCCCGCCGCGTCGAAAGACGCCGCGCTCGTCGCCAACGTCGCCGCCACGACCTACACCGCGCAGATCAACAGCGCCGGTACGGGCGCCGCACTCGTCGAAGTTTACGATGCCGCGGTCGCCAATAAAAATCTCACGCTCTCCAATCTCTCCGCGCGCACCGCGCTCGCCGCCGATGATGTGCTCATCGCCGGCTTCGTCCTGAATGGCACGGGCAACCGCGTCGTGCTGATCCGCGCGGCCGGTCCCGCGCTCGCCGCGTTTGGTTTGAGCGGCGTGCTCGCCGATCCGCGCCTCGAGTTGTATGGAGCCTCCGGCAAACTCTACGAAAACGACAACTGGACGACGGAGATCGAGCCCGTGGTCACGCGGGTCGGCGCGTTCCCGCTGTCCGCCGGCGGCAAAGACGCGGCGCTGCTCGTCTCGCTCGCGCCCGGCAGCTACAGCGTGCAAGTGCGCGGCGCGGCCGGCACCACCGGCGTCGTCCTCGTCGAACTCTACGACGTGCCGTGATTCCGAAGGTAGGGCGGGTTATCCCTAACCCGCCGCTGCGACCCCGCTCACTGGGAAAGCCGAGCGCAACCGGCGCGTTAAGGATACCCCGCCCTACTTCTCAGCGCAGGTGCGCTGCCCGCACTATGTCATAAATCGCACTTGCGAGACACGCGTCCTCGCGAATGGTTCACCCATGCATCAACGTCTTCTCGCGGCGCTGGCCGCTTTGTCCGTCTTCACCGTGGTCGTCCGCGCCGAGATCGATCCGAAAAACTTCGATCCCGAGATCAAACCCCAGGACGATTTCTACCGCTACACCAACGGTGCCTGGCTCAGAAACAACCCCGTGCCCGCGTCGGAGAGCCGCTGGGCCGCGTTCACGATCCTGCTCGAGGACAACCAGAAAAATCTCCGCAAGATTCTGGATCGCGCCTCCACGGCGACCAGCCCCACCGCCATCGAAAAACAAGTCGGCGATTTCTACGCGAGCGGCATGGACGAGGCGGGGATCGACGCCGCCGGCGCGACTCCGCTGGCGCCGGAACTGGCCCGCATCGCGGCGTCGAAAACCTCCGCCGACATCCTCGCTGGGATCGCCCGCCTCCACCTCATGGGAGTGAGCGCCGGTTTCAATTTCGACAGCAGCCCCGACGCCAAGGACAGCAATTCCGTCATCGCCATCCTCTCCCAAGGCGGCCTCGGCCTCCCCGATCGCGACTACTATCTCAACGACGACGACAAATCTAAAACCATCCGCGAACGTTACGTCGCCCATGTGGCAAAAATGCTCGGGCTGCTCGGCGACGCTCCCGCCGCCGCCGACGCTGGCGCGCAAGCGGTGATGAAACTGGAGACCGCCCTCGCCGAGGCCTCGCTCAAGCGCGTGCTGCTCCGCAATCCCTACGCGAGCTACCACAAGATGCCCGCCGCCGATCTCGCCAAGTTTACCGGCGATCTCGACTGGCCCGCCTACTTCCGCGCCGTCGGTGCACCGGTGTTCACCGAACTCAATCTCGCGCATCCCGATTTCTACAAAACCTTCGCCGCGCAGCTCGCCGCCACGCCGGTGGCCGACTGGCAAACTTACCTGCGCTGGCATCTGGTCCGCGCCGCCGCGCCCTATCTGGCCACGACTTTCGTCAACGAAAACTTCGCGTTTTACGGCACCGTGCTCACGGGCGCGTCGGAGCTCAAGCCGCGTTGGAAACGCATCGTCACCGAGACCGACAGCTCGCTCGGCGAGGCGCTCGGGCAGCTCTACGTGGCGGAATATTTCCCGCCCGCCGCGAAGGCGCGCGTGCTCAAACTCGTCGCCGACTTGCGCGCCGTGTTTCGCGAGCGTTTGAAAACGCTCGAATGGATGGACGAACCCACGCGCACCAAGGCGCTGGCCAAGCTCGATGCGTTTACCGTCAAGATGGGCTACCCCGACGCGTGGAAGGATTACAGCTCGGTCGTGATCGAGCGCGGCGGCCCCTATGTGCTGAATGTTTTTCGCGCCCGGTCCTTCGAGGTGCGCAAGGAACTCGCGAAGATCGGTCACCCCGTCGACAAGACCGAGTGGCACATGACGCCACCCACGGTGAACGCCTACTACAGTCCTCCCGTCAACGGCATCGCCTTTCCCGCCGGCATTCTTCAGCCGCCATTTTTTGACGCGAAGGCCGACGACGCCGTCAACTACGGTGCCATCGGCACCGTGATCGGCCACGAGATGACGCACGGCTTCGACGACCGCGGCCGCCAATACGACGCGCAAGGCAACCTCACCGATTGGTGGACGCCCGAAAGCGTCGCGCGATTCAAGGAGCGCGCCGCGGCCGTCGTGAAACAGTTTGCGAGCTACGAGCCGCTGCCCGGCCTGCACGTGAACGGTGAACTCACCCAAGGCGAAAACATCGCCGATCTCGGCGGCGTGAAGATCGCCTACGCCGCGCTGCAAAAAGCGCTGGAGGGCCAGCCGCGCGCGCCCATCGGCGGTTTCACGCCCGAGCAGCGTTTCTTCCTGAGTGTGGCGACCATCTGGCGAAACAACACGCGGCCCGAGTCCATCCGCTTGCGCGTGACGACCGATCCGCACTCGCCCGGGGAATTCCGCGCCAACGGCCCGCTCTCGAATCTCGACGAATTTGCGAAAGCCTTCGGCGTGCCGGACGGCGCTCCGATGCGCCGCCCCGCCGCCGAGCGGGTGAACATCTGGTGAGGGGGTAGGGCGGGTTATCCCTAACCCGCCGCTGCGACTCCGCCTGCCGGAAATTCCAAAACGAACCGGCGCGTTAAGGATAACACGCCCTACCTTCGGTACTCCAGCGACTCACTGCGGCTTGTAGATTTTCTGTTTTAGCGTCGCGCCGAGGTGGCGGCGGAAGGTCGCGAGGTCCTTCACCGCGCCGAGCGCGATGAGCTGGCTCGCGAGGTTGCCGACGGCCGTGCCTTCGAGATTGAAAGAAACCACGGGGATGCCGGCCGCGTCCGCGGTGGCCTGACAGAGCAGGCCATTCTTCGAGCCGCCGCCCACCATGAGGATGCGCTTGAACGCGCGCCCGGTCAGTCGCTCGAAGACGGCTTTCGCATCGGCGTGGCCCCGCCCGAGCGAAGCGCAGATGAGCCGCGTGTAGGCGGCGAGATTTTTGGGCGCGGGGAGTTTGCGGCGCTTCAGTTGGGCGTCGATGACCGCCTTCATCGACGGAGGATTGGTGAACGCGGCATCCGCGACATCGAGCAATGCAGCGGGCGCAGGGAGTTTTTTCGCGGCGGTGATGAGCGCGGCCCATTCGCGATCGGTCGAGGGGCGCGAGGCGAAATCCTTCATCGTGCCTTCGAGCAGCCAGAGGCCGATGACGTTCGTCAGCGGCCGATAGCGGCCGTCGCCGATGCGCTCGTTGGAGATGCGCGCGGCGAGCGCTTCGGCGCCGAGCACGGGCGTGTCGCTTTCAAAGCCGACGAGCGACCAGGTGCCGGAGCTGAGAAAAAGATCCGAGCCGTCGGGCGCGGCGGGCATCGCGTCGTAGGCGCAGGCAGTGTCGTGGCCGGGGACGGCGATCACTTGCGCGCCGGCGATCTCGGGGAAGTTTTTCACGCGGCCGAGCTTCGTGCCGGCGAGCACCGGTTTGGAAAACCACTGGGCGGGGATGCGGAAATAATCGAGCGCGGAGCGCGACCAGTCGGTCGAGTGAACGTCGATGAGCTGCGCGGTGCTGGCGATCGTGAGCTCGTTCGCCATGCGGCCCGAGAGGAGAAAATTAAAATAATCCGGGAGGAAGAGACAGCGCGTGGCGAGATCCTCGATGGCGGGACAGGCGGCGACGACCTCGGCGAGTTGGAGCGAGGTGTTGTAGAAAACATTGGGGATGCCGGTCGCGGCGTAGATGCGGTCGAGCGCGGCGCGGGTGTTGCCGAGATGTTTCAGGCCGTCCTGCGTGCGGGCGTCGCGATAGGCGTGCACCGGGAAAACGAGGCGCCCGGCGTCGTTGACGAGCGCGTAGTCGACGCCCCAGACATCGAC
>JANYBX010000187.1 GCA_025360615.1 Opitutia bacterium | reverse complement strand
GGCCCAGATGTCGTAGGCTTCCTGGTCGAATTCGGAGGGATCGTTTTTATCTTTGTTCGGGGAGTAGACGGTGGCGAACAAACGTTTGGCGGGGATGCCCCAGACTTTGGTGAGCAACTCCCAGCCCCAGGTGAGGGAGTCTTTTTTGAAGTAGTCGCCGAAGGACCAGTTGCCGAGCATCTCGAAGAGGGTGTGGTGGTAGGTGTCGAAGCCGACATCTTCGAGGTCATTGTGTTTGCCGCCGGCGCGGATGCATTTTTGGGTGTCGGCGGCGCGGGTGTCCTTGGCGGGTTTGACGCCGGCCCATTTCGATACGTCGGGGGCGCGGTCGCCGAGGAAGATGGGCACGAACTGGTTCATGCCGGCGTTCGTGAAAAGAAGTCCGGGCGAGTCGGGCAGGAGCGATGACGACGGGGTGATCGTGTGCCCCTGCCGGGCGAAGAAATCGAGGAAGGACTGGCGGATTTGCGCGGAGGTCATGGGCGGGAAAAGAGGGTGAACGAAAGCGGGTTTCGGCGCGGCATGGCGAGAGTAAGTTTGCGCCGTCCTCGGGGCGTCCGGGTGCGCCGGATGATTTTAGAATGGCCGTGGCGGCCGGGGAGCGGTTAGTAGTTTCCCCGATGGTGGCGTGCCCCTTATTTTACGATCCTGCCAGCATGTTACTTGGTTTTAGCGGCGCGACGGTGGCGCGAAAAACGGGCCGATGAAGGCGGGGAATCCTAGGCGTATTTTCGTGCTTGTGCTGGGCGCGAGTTTTCTGGTCGAGCTGCTCATCATGCTGATCGGTTCGGGACTGCGCGTGGACCATTTTCTGGGGCCGTTGGGACAGGCGGCACTCAACGCCTGCGTGTTTACGCTCGTAATGGCGCCGCTGGTGTGGCGGCTGGTCGCGCGGCCGTTATCGGAATCCGCCGCGCGGCAGCAGTTGCATTCGGCCAGGGCTCTCCGGGCGGGCTCGGAGCGGTTGACGCTGGCATTGGAAGCATCGAGCACGGCGTTGTGGGATACCGACGCGGTGACGGGCCGGACGCTCCTCGATGAAGGGTGGGCGGCGATGATGGGCGGTCCGGCGGGCGAGACGGAGACGACCCTGCGCCAGCTTTTTATCCAGGTGCATCCCGATGACCGGCACCTGATCCGCGCGGCGATGCGCGACACCGTGGAGGGGCGCACCCCCGCCTACCGCGTGGAGCAGCGGATGCGAAAAGCGTCGGGCGAATGGGTTTGGATCGAGTCGCGGGGCCGGGCCGTGGCGACGGGGGTGGACGGCACCGTGTTGCGGATGACCGGCACGAACACCGACATCACCGCGCGCAAGACGGCCGAGATCGAGGTGCTGCAGCAGAAGGAATTTCTGGAAACGATGCAGCAGATCACGCTCGAGCTGCTGGAGCGGCGGGATCTGGAAGAGCTGTTGCTGACCATCGTGGAGCGCGCGGCGTGGATCCTCGATGCGCCCTTCGGCGAATTGATGGTGAAGGAGGGCGAGGTGATGGTCGTGCGCGCGTTCACGAGCAACCAGCCCTACAAGGTGGCCGCGCGGCTGGGCCGTCAGGAAGCGACGCTTTCCTGGCAGGCCCACGACACGGGCCGGCCCGTGGTCGTGACGGGTTACGAGACGCTGCCGGCGCGGCGGAAAATTTACGACGCACTGCGCGTTCAGTCCGTCGCGGAGTTCCCCATCATGCGCGGCGCGACCTGTCTGGGCGTGCTGTCGCTCTCGCGCACGCGCCCGGGGCACGATTTCCGCGCGGAGGAGATTCAACGCGGGCGATTGTTCGCGCAGATGTTTTCCCTGGTGATTCACAACGCGGGCATCTACGCCGACGCCGTGCACGAGGCCGATGCGCGCACCCGCGCCCTGCGGGAGAGCGAGGAAAAGTTTCGCGGCGTGTTCGACAAGAGCCCGATTCCGATCGCGTTGATCTCGGTGCCGGAGGGCCGGCTGGTCGAGGTCAACGCGGCGGCGATCTCGGCGTTTGGCTTCGAGGACCGGCGTTTTGTCGGCCGCACCACGACCGAGCTGGGCCTGTGGAAAAATCCCGAGGAACGGGACCGCTACGTCGAACTGCTGAAACAGAAGGGCTCCATCGCGAGCTACGACGTGACGATGAAAAACGCCCGGGGCGACGAGATGGAAATCCTGCTCAGCGGCTCGATTATCCAGATCGATGGCAAGCCGCACACCCTGACCTCGCTGCTGGACATCACTGAGCGTAAACGGGCGGAGTCGAAGTTTCGCGATCTCTTCGAGTTTTCGACCGATGCCATCGTCATCATCGACGGCAAGCGCAACATCACCGACATCAACCGCCGTGCGCAGGAGCTGCTGGGTTATGACCGGCCGGAATTGATCGGGCAGAACGCCGAACGGATCGTGCCGGAAGACATGGGGGCGGAATTGCGGGAGGGCATCACGCACTATTTCACCATTCCAGGGCCGCTGCTGATGGGCACCGCGAAGGGCAGCCTGCAGGCGCGCACGAAGGCCGGGCGGGTGTTCCCCGTCGATATCAGCCTGAGCCCGCTGCGCTCGGGCGAAGCCGTGCTCGTGGTCGCGACGTTGCGCGAGACCACGGACCAGCGGCGTGCCGAGGCGCAGCAACGCGCGCTTGAGCTGCAGCTCCGGCAGGCGCAGAAAATGGACGCGCTGGGCACGCTCGCCGGCGGCATCGCCCACGATTTCAACAACCTCCTCACCGTGATCCTTGGAAACACCGAACTGGCCGCCCGCACCTCCCACCCCGCCGAGAACCTGGCTGCGATCCGCGAGGCGGGCCTGCGCTCCAAGGAACTGGTGGCGCAGATTCTCACTTTCAGCCGCCGCACCGAGGTGGACCGGGTGCCGACGCGGATGCAGACGCTGATCGAGGATGCTTTGAAACTCTTGCGCTCGACGATTCCTGTCATGGTGCGCATCGACACGTATATCGACCCGCAATGCCCACCGGTGCTGGCTGATCCCACGCAGATCCACCAGGTGCTGATGAACCTTTGCACGAATGCCTGGCACGCCCTGCCCGAACGCGACGGCGTGATCGAAGTCCGCCTCCAACCCGCGCTCGTGGAAAATGCGCTCGCCGCCGTCAACCCCGACCTCAAGCCCGGGCTGCACGTGCGATTGAGCGTGAGTGACAACGGCCACGGCATGAGCGCCGGCACGCTGGAGCGGATTTACGAGCCGTTTTTCACCACGAAGCCCGTCGGCAAAGGCACCGGGCTCGGGCTCGCGGTGGTGCATGGCATCGTGCAGGAACACGCCGGGGCGATCTTTGTGCGCAGCGAGGCGGGCCAGGGCACGACCTTCGAGTTGTATTTCCCCGCATTGGCGGAGACGGCGGCGCGCGCGCCCGAACCGGCGGCGGCGGCGGCGGGCTCCGTCGGCCGCGGCGAACGCATCCTCTATGTGGACGACGACAAGCTGGTGGGCGACGCGCTCACGGAGTTGCTCGACCTGATGGGTTTTAAGACCACGCACCATCTCTTCCCTCGCGAAGCCCTCGCGCGCTTCGAGCAGAACCCGCAGGATTTCGATCTCATGATTACCGATCGCGCGATGCCCGGCATGACGGGCGGCGAGCTGGCCGCCAAGGTGCTGCAGCTCCGGCCGGATTTGCCCGTGTTGCTGCTGACGGGGTATGCGGATCCCTCGATGGAAAAAGAGCTCCGCCAAATCGGCGTGCGCGAAGTCCTGGGCAAGCCGCTCTCCGCGCAAAAGCTCGCCGATGCGGTGCGCCGCGCGCTGAGCCCGCCGGCCGCACGGCCCGTGTGAGGCGAAGCGGCGGAGGCGGAAGCTTGGCCTGCTGACGCAACGGCTTGCTCTCGCCACCGACGCCACCTCGCTTGGGATCTGGGACTGGGATCTGGAAATGGACCGGTGGGATGCCGCCCCGTCAATTTCACGGTGTTGGGTTGCGACCCGGAGGAAGGATTTTCCGACCGAGGCCGCTGGCTCGAACGCATCCACTCGGCGGCACGATTTCGTTTGCGCGAAATAAACCGCAAGGGACGTGGGTGACGGTGCGGGTTCCCCGCGTCTCCGTTTCCAACGAAGGAAAATCTCATGATCCGAATCCTGCTGGTGGATGATCACGAAATCGTCCAGCGCGGCTTGAACCGCGGCGCGGCGCGCGGGGCTCGCTTTGCGCCGGATTTCCGCTAGATCCCTGACCGACACAGCCTTGTTCCCTGCGCACCGCGACGAAATTCTTGGAGGCCACGCCCAAGGACTTTCGAGGCGGTGCAGCTACCACCCGTGAACTTAAAACTCTCCTGGAAGCTGGCCCTCATCGGCATCAGCTCGACGCTGCCGCTGCTCTGCGGCGCGTTTTATTTGATCAACAAATACACGACCAAGGACATTCATTTCGCGGTTTTGGAACAAGAGGGCATCCGGTTCCTCCAGCCACTGGGCTCATTGCTTGAGGCGTTGCCGCAACATCAGGCTCTCGTCTTGCGCAGCCGGGCGGGCGATGAGGCCGCAACCGATCAACTCGCCGCCAAGCAGAACCAAATCGACCACGCTTTCGACGCGCTCCAAGTGGCCAGCACTGAATGGGGTTCCGATCTCCAGGATTCGGCACCGGATTCGGCCCAGCCTGAAAATGCGGAGAGGGCAATCACCCGCGCGCCGCAGCACTGGCGCGAGCTGAAAGCGCAGGCCAGCCGCATTTCGCCCGCGGAAAGCGTAGTCCGCCACGCTCAACTCGTCGCGGAGGTGCGTCAGTTTATCACGCAAATCGGAAACGCTTCGCACCTCATCCTCGATCCCGATCTAGACAGTTATTACCTGATGGATGTGACGCTGACCGTCCTGCCTCAGACGCAGGATCGGATCGCCTCGCTCATGGCGGCCGGCGGGGAACTGCTCCAGCATCCCAGCCTCACGGCTGCCGAGCGGACGCAGTTGGCGGTGCAGGCCGATCAGCTCAAGGAGTCCGACTTGGGCCGCCTCGTGCGCGATGTGCAAACCGCACTCACCGCCGACGCCGAATTCCACGGCGTGAGTACGAGCCTCCAGCGTGAACTGCCCCCGGCGGTTCGCGCTTATATAGACGCGGCGGAAGACTTTCGCGCCCTCGTAAACCGCATGGCCGAATCCGAACGGAGCGAGGTGAGCCCGGCTGAATTCGAGGCGGCGGGGGCCAACGCGCGGCTGCTTAGTTTCAAGCTCGGGAGCGTGGGCATGAGGGAGCTTGACGGGCTTTTGCAGCAGCGCATCGACGATTTCAACCAAGCCCGCCGCGGGGGAATCGGGCTCATGGCCCTGTCGCTGCTGTTGACCGCCGGGGTGACGGTGGTCGTGGCGCGCAGCATCAATGGAGTGGAACGGAAACTTCGGGATTCGCGCGAGCAGTTGCGGGCGTTGCTCGCGCGGTTGCAGCGGGCGCGGGAGGAAGAGCGCATCCGCGTGTCGCGCGAGATTCACGACGAGCTGGGGCAGTTGCTCACCGGTTTGAAAATGGACGTGCGCTGGCTGGAGCGGAAACTCTCCCTGCCCGGTTTGCCGCTGACCCTCCATCCGCTGCTGGACCGCGCGGTGGCCGCTTCGGAAATGGCGGACGCCACCATCGCCACCGTGCAAAAAATCGCCTCGGAGCTGCGGCCCGGCGCGCTCGACCAACTCGGACTGGCGGCCGCGCTCAGCCATGAGACGCGCCGGTTTCAAGAGCGCAGCGGCGTGCGCTGCTCAGTCGTAGTCGCGGAGTCCTGGCCGGTGCTGCCGCGGGAGACGGCGAACGATTTTTTCTACATTTGCCAGGAAGCCCTCACCAATGTGGCCCGCCATGCCCACGCCACCCACGTCGAGATTCGCCTGATGGCGGATGATGCCATCGCGGTACTCGAGGTGCGCGACGATGGCGTGGGATTAGTGGAGGCGGAGTTGAACGCGCCGCGCTCGCTTGGCTTAACCGGCATGAGGGAACGGGCCGGGCAATGCGGGGGCACGATTTCGTTTGAGCGGACTAAACCTCAAGGGACGCGGGTGACGGTGCGGGTTCCCCGCGTCACCGTTTCCAGCGAAGGGAGAACCATCCCATGATCCGAATCCTCTTGGTTGATGATCACGAAATCGTCCGGCGCGGCTTGCGGCAGCTCCTCGCCGAGGAGTTTCCGAAGGCCGTGTTTGGCGAGGCGAGCCGCGTGCCGCAGGCGCGCGAACTGCTCGCGCAGAAGGATTGGAATCTCGTGCTGCTCGACATCAACCTGCCTGGCGGCAGCGGGCTCGATTTGCTCACGGAAGCGAGGAAGCTGCGACCGCAGGCGGCGGTGTTGATGCTGAGTTCCTATCCCGAGGAGGAGTTCGCGGTGCGCGCGTTCAAGCTGGGCGCGTCGGGTTACCTGACGAAAGCGAGCGTGGCGGAAGAGATGTTGACGGCGGTGACCAAGGTGCTCGGCGGCGGCAAATATGTCAGCGCGGCGCTGGCGGAAAAGCTGGCGGCGGCGCTCGGCGCTCCGTCGCCCTCGGCGCCGCACGAGACGCTCTCGCCGCGGGAACTGGAAGTGCTTCGGCTCGTGGCGACGGGGCAGACGATCAAGGAAATCGCGGCGGGTTTTTCCCTGAGCGACAAAACCATCGCGACCTATCGTGCGCGCATCTCCGAAAAACTCGGGCTGTCCACCAACGTGGAACTCGCGCGCTACGCGCTGCAGCACCGGCTGGTGGAGTAGTGCGGCGTGTCGGTAATTTTACCGACAGCGTATTTCCGGTCGGGACGACATGAACTTCAGCCTTTCACCCACTACCGCGATGCGCCCGCATTGCATATGATGTGGGCGTGAACAAATCCACTCCGCCAGCGGCCCTCCGCGTCCTGCTCGTCGATGATTCGCTGCCCGTGCGCCAGCGCATCCGCACGCTGATCGAGGAATCCGTGCCCGTGGAAATCGTCGGCGAAGCCGGCACGGTCGCCGGTGCGCTCGCGCTTTTTCGCATCCATCAACCGGATGCCGTGGTCTTAGACTTGGGTCTGGCGGACGGCGATGGAGCCGGGGTGCTCGCTGAGATCAAAAGCATCCGGCACGAGTGCGTGGTGATCGTGCTCAGCAATATCGCCATCCCGGAATGCCGGGAATTTTGCCTCCGGCTCGGCGCCGATCACTTCTTCGACAAATCACGGGAATTCGAGCGCGTTCCTGAGGTGTTGATGGCACTGAGGAATGCGCCGAACTCAAGGTGGTCGACGTAGTCGGCATTTCCAAAAGTCATGCAGCCTGCGCGAGCTGCGGGAGACGGTGGCCCGGCGGCTCGTGAACCGGCAAGCTCCCGTGGGTTCCCCCGATGGTGCCCGGGTTGGGCGGGAAGGGGTGACGCGGCTTGCGTTGCCAAGCGTGGAGCGGCTATTTTTTTCGCCCGGCAACCCCTCACGGGAGACGGCTGTCGTTTGACGTTACCCCGCGAAAAAAACCGCCCCGCCATGAACGAATCCGCAGCGTCTTCCCCGCAGGATGTGATGGTGGCTTTGCGCGAGAGCGAGCGGGCGTATCGCGCGCTGGTGGAGACCTCGAACGATTTGATCTGGTCCGTGGACGCGCAGGGCCGGTGGACGTTTGTGAACGGGGCAGTCCGCCGAATTTACGGCTACGAGCCGGCCGAGCTGCTGGGCCGGGCGTTCACGGATTTTCAAACCCCGGAGCAGGCGGTGAAGGATCAAGCGGTGTTCGCCCGCATCATGGCCGGCGCGCCACACTTCAATTATGAAACCGTGCACGTGCGCAAGGACGGTGCGCCGGTGTGGCTCAATTTCAACGCCGTCGTGCTGCGCGACGAACACGGCGCCGTGCTGGGCACCACCGGCACGGCGCAGGACATCACCGAGCGCAAACGCTCGGGCGAGGCGCTGAAGCTGGAGCAATCGCTGTTCAGCAGCTTGGTCCGCACGATCCCCGACCATGTCTATTTCAAGGACCGGCAGAGCCGCTTTGTCCGGATCAACGATGTCATGGCGCGGCATTTCGGGCTGCGCGAGCCGGCCGAGGCGGTCGGCAAGACGGATTTCGATTTCTTCCGCGATGAGCACGCCCGCCTGGCCCACGCGGACGAGCAGCGGGTGATGAGCACGGGCGAGCCCATGGTCAGCCTCGAGGAAAAGGAAACCTGGCCCGACGGCCGGATCACCTGGGCGTCCACGACCAAGGTGGCCTTGCGCGATGCGACCGGCCAGATCACCGGACTGGTCGGCATCTCGCGCGACATCACCGAGCGCAAGCAAACCGAACTCGCGCGCGACCGCTCCCTATCGCTGGTGCTGGCGACCTTGGAATCAACCGCCGATGGGATTCTGGTCGTCAACGCCGAGGGGAAAATCGAAACCTACAATCGCGTCTTTACCCGGATGTGGCGCGTGCCCGATGACGTGCTGGCCACCAGGGACGATGCCCGCGCTTTGCAATGCGTGCTCGACCAGCTCAGCTCGCCGGAGAAATTTATCGAAAAAGTCCGTCATCTCTACACGCATCCGGAGGAGGAAAGTTTTGACACGTTGGATTTCAAGGACGGCCGGGTGTTTGAGCGTTACTCCCGGCCGCAGTACATCGGCGGGCAGGTGGGCGGCCGGGTCTGGAGTTTCCGCGACATCACCGAACGCAAGCGGGCCGAGGAGGAACTGAGCTGGCGGACGGCGTTCTTCGAGGCCCAGATTGATTCCGCCCTCGACGGCATTCTCGTCGTGGATAGTGCCGGGAAGAAAATTCTCCAGAATCGCCGCATGGGGGAAGTGTGGAAAATCCCACCCGAGATCGCGGACGACAAGGACGACACCCCGCAGATCAAGTTCGTGACCGGCCGGACGAAGAACCCCCGGCAATTCGTGGAGAAAGTCCTCCATCTCTACTCCCATCCGACCGAGATTAGCCGGGATGAAATCGAGCTGACCGACGGGACCGTCCTAGACCGCTACTCGGCGCCCGTGCGGGACAAGGACGGAAAATATTACGGACGGATCTGGACCTTCCGCGATATCACCGTGAGCAAGCATCTGGAGGAGCATCTCCGGCAGACCCAGAAAATGGAGGCCATCGGCCAGCTCTCCGGCGGAGTGGCGCACGATTTCAACAATCTGCTGACCGCGATCATCGGGCACCTGGGCTTGTTGCAGGACAATGCGCACGTGACGCCGGAAATTGCCGAGTCGCTCGATGAAATCGCCAAAGCCGCGAACCGCGCGGCCAAACTCACGAGCCAGTTGCTCGCGTTCAGCCGGCGGCAGGTTCTGCGATTGCAGGATTTAGATTTGAACGAAGTGGTGGAGCAGATGGCCAAGATGCTGCGCCGGATGGTGGGCGAGGATGTCACCATGCAGCTGGATTATGCGCCCGAGCCACTAACCTTCCACGGTGACGCGGGCATGTTGGAGCAGGTGTTGCTCAATCTGGCGGTCAATGCTCGCGATGCCATGCCCGGCGGCGGAACGTTGCGGATCGCGACCCGGAGCGCGACCCGCGTGCCACCGGCGGCGGCCGGGCAGACGGAGACGACTGCACTGGCGGCGTTGGTCCACCTCTCGGTCAGTGACACGGGCACGGGCATCGCCCCGGAGATTTTGCCAAAAATTTTCGAGCCTTTTTTCACCACCAAGGAAGTGGGCGAAGGCACGGGCCTCGGATTGGCCACCGTGTTCGGCATCGTGCAACAACACCGAGGCTGGATTGAGGTGAAAAGCGAAGCGGGGCGGGGAACCACCTTTCATGTTTATCTCCCGAGGATCGCGGTGCGATCAGCCAACCTCCCGCTGGAAATTTCGGCTCCGCCCGCGCGGGGGCGCGGTGAAACGATCCTCCTCGTCGAGGATGAACCGGCCGTGCGTGAGATGGGCGTCGGGGCCCTGTCCAAATACGGTTACAAGGTGATCACCGCGACGAGCGGCGCGGAGGCCCTCGCGCTCTGGGCCAGACACGAGGGGAAGATCGCGCTGCTGCTGACGGACTTGATTATGCCGGGCGGAATGTCGGGCCTGCAACTGGCCCGGGAATTGATGCAGAGGAACCCCGCGCTGCGGGTCATCTACACCAGCGGCTACAGCCCCGAAATCGCCGGCAAGGAGTTGCCGATGAAAGCAGGCGTCAACTATCTGGGCAAACCCTACGAGCTCAGCGCGCTTTTCCGCACGGTGCGAAACGCCCTCGATGGCGAAGTTGGCCGAGGCGTATTCTAGCCGTTCGTCGGCCACGTTGGGATTGGCCGCGCGGAAAAAATCTCCGCGCGCCGGCGCTTGTCCCGCGACGCTTACAACCGGGCGATGATCGCGTCGGTCATGGCCTTGGTGCCGACGCTGGCGCCGCCGAAGGCGATGTCGCCGGTGCGGGTGCCGCTCGTCACAGCTTTTTTCACGGCGGCCTCGATACGGGTCGCGATGGCTTCGAGACCGAAGCTGAAGCGGAGCATCAGGGCAACGGAGAGGATTTGCGCGCAGGGATTGGCAATGCCTTTGCCGGCGATGTCCGGCGCGGTGCCGCCGGCCGGCTCGTAGAGGCCGAAGGGCAGGCCGAGGGAATTTTTCCCCGCGCCGAGCGAGGCGGAGGACAACATGCCAAGCGATCCGCAGATGACGGCCATCTCGTCGGAGAGGATGTCGCCGAACATGTTTTCGGTGACGAACACATCGAACTGATTCGGGTCGCGCGCGAGCTGCATGGCGGCGTTGTCCACATACATGTGGCTGAGTGCGATGTCGGGCGCGTGCTGCGCCATGTAGTCGTTGACGGTTTTGCGCCAGAGGACGGAGGTTTCGAGGACGTTGGCCTTGTCGACGGAGCAGAGTTTCTTTTTGCGAGAGCGGGCGGTGGTGATGGCGACCTTGAGGATGCGTTCGATCTCGGATTTTTTATAAACCATCGTGTCCACGGCTTGCACGTCGCCGTTGGGGAGCGTGGTGGTCTGCTTGGGGAGGCCGAAGTAGAGGCCGCCGGTGAGTTCGCGGATGCAGACGATGTCGATGCCGTCGGGGATGCGGTTGGTTTTGAGCGGGGAGGCGTCG
>JANYBX010000184.1 GCA_025360615.1 Opitutia bacterium | reverse complement strand
GCCAAGCGCGCCCGCGACGGCAAGATCACCCTCGCCGACCTTGAAGGCGGCGTCTTCACGATCACGAATGGCGGCACCTTCGGCTCGATGCTCTCGACGCCCATCATCAACGCCCCGCAAAGCGCCATCCTCGGCCTCCATGCGATCAATGACCGCCCCGTCGCGCTCAACGGCCAAGTCGTCATCCGCCCGATGATGTATTTGGCTCTCAGTTACGACCACCGCCTCGTGGACGGCAAGGAAGCCGTCACCTTCCTCGTGAAAGTGAAGCAAGCGATCGAGGACCCCGCCCGCCTCCTCCTGAGCATCTGATCACGCATGTATGATGTGAAATGTTTGATGGCTGATGTGTCAGCCTCTGACATTTCGTCATCCATCCCACATCTCTCATCTCACATCATCCATGGATTCGTTTGATCTCATCGTCATCGGCGCCGGCCCCGGCGGCTACGTCTGCGCGTTTCGCGCCGCGCAGCTCAGCCTAAAGGTCGCCCTCATCGAGAAACGCCCCACCCTCGGCGGCACCTGCCTCAACGTCGGCTGCATCCCCAGCAAGGCGCTGCTCCATTCCAGCGAGCACTTCGCCTTCGCGAAAAACCACGCCGCGGCCCACGGCATCAAGCTCGCCTCGGTCGAACTCGATCTCCCCGCGCTCCTGAAAAAGAAAGACGACGTCGTCACGAAACTCGTCGGGGGCGTCGCGCAGCTCGCCAAGGCCCGCAAGATCACCGTCCTCACCGGAGCGGCCTCTTTCGTCTCGGCCAACACCATCGAGATCAAAGGCGAAAAAGAAACCACCCAGGCCACCGCCAAAAACATCGTCATCGCCACCGGCTCCGCGCCCGTCGAATTGCCGTTCATGAAGTTCGACGGCACGACCGTCGTTTCCAGCGATCACGCCATCGCCTTCGATTCCGTCCCGAAAAAACTCGTCGTGGTCGGCGGCGGCGCCATCGGCCTCGAACTCGGCTCCGTCTGGTCGCGCCTCGGGGCCGACGTCACCGTCGTCGAGTTTCTCCCGAAAATCATCGCCACCTACGACGACGACATCGTCCGCAACTTCACCCGCATCCTCCAAAAGCAGGGCCTCAAAATCGAGGTGAACGCCAAAGTCACCGGTTACGCCAACGGCGTTCTCACCGCCGAGCGCGGCACCGAAAAACTTTCCTTCCCCGCCGACAAAGTCCTCGTCGCCGTCGGCCGCCGCCCCTTTACCGACGGACTCGCGCTCGAAAAAGCCGGCGTGCAGCTCGACGAAAAGAAACGCATCAAGGTCGACGCCCACCTCAAGACCACCGCCGCCGGCGTCTGGGCCATCGGCGATGTCGTCGCCGGCCCGATGCTCGCGCACAAAGCCGAGGAAGACGGCGTGGCCGTGGCCGAATGGATCGCCGGCAAAGCCGGCCACGTGAACTGGGATCTCGTCCCCGCCATCGTTTACACCGAACCCGAAGTCGCCAGCGTCGGCCTCGGCGAAGACGCCGCGAAAACCGCCGGACGCGCGATCAACGTCGGCAAATTTAATTTCGCCGCCAACGGCCGCGCCATCGCCGCCGATGCCACCGACGGCTACGTGAAAATCATCGCCGACGCGAAGACCGACAAAATCCTCGGCGCGCAAATCCTCGGCCGCAACGCCGGCGAACTCATCGGCGAAATCGTGACGCACCTAGAATACGGCGGCAGCGCCGAAGACCTCGCCCGCACGATCCACGCGCACCCGACGATGGGCGAAGCCGTGAAGGAAGCCGCCCTCGCGGTCAGCAAGAGCGCGATCCACGCGATCTGAGGCGCGCGATAGCTTCCGCAGCAATCCACGCGAGGGACCATTACAGCCGGCGTGCGCTTGCGCTCCGTCCCCTGCCCTTTCACCGTCCGCGCCATGTTCAGCTCCGTCATTCTTCGCCGCATTACGCTCTGGCGCGTCATTCACGCGCCGCGCGTTTGTGCGAAGAACGGAAGCTGACGAAATTTCACCAGCCATCCTCTTCCCGCCACCGCGCCTCTCCCGGCGCGGTTTTTTATTTCCCGCCGGCCGCGCTCCTTTTCCATGAACGCCACCCACTCCGCTCCCGCCTCCATCCATCGCCCGCACCATGCTCGCGGAGTCATTTTGATGCTGGTCTCCGCGGCGTGTTTCACCGCGAACATACTCTTGATTCGCGCGCTAGGCCAACTCCAGTCCGTCAACGTGTGGTTGATCTCATGCACGCGTTTTGCCGGCGGACTCGCGCTCGTGGCGCTGCTCTACCGGAGCGATTTTTCACCACGCCGGCTCTTCACGAATCGCGGCTTGGTTGGGCGCGGCTTGGTCGGCGGTCTCGGCGTTTACGGTTCCTATCTCACCATCGTGAAAATCGGCGCGGGCCGCTCCACGTTTATCATCTCCACCTACGTCGGGTTCGCGGGGCTCATGGCCGCATGGGTGTTGCGCGAAAAAATTCGCGCCGCGCTCGTGTGGGGCGGAGTCGCGACGCTGGCCGGGCTCGCGTTGCTCACGGATGCGTTTGCGGCGGGCGCGCAAATAAGCGGTTACGATGTGATGGCGGTGGCAGTCGCGCTCGGCTCCGCCTATGTGGTCGTCACGATCCGCCAGCTCCACGCGGCGGGAGAAACCACGGCGAACATTTTCGGGGCGCAGTGCGTTTATGGTCTGCTGCTCTGCGGTCTGCCCGCCGCACTGCATCCGCAGAACCTCTCTGCCGCGGCGTGGGTCGTGATGCTCGTGGCGAGCGTGTGCTCCGCCGTCGGACAAATCGCGATGACGCGCAGCTTTCGCGATCTGCCGGTCGCCGAGGGTTCGCTCATTCAACTGCTCGCGCCCGTCGGAGTCGCGCTGGGCGGCGCGCTGTTTTTTCACGAGCATTTTTCCCCGCGCGAAATCGCCGGCGCGGCGCTGATCCTCGCGGGCGCGGCGTTCACCGTGCTGCGCCGGTAGCGTCGTCGCCGAGCGAAAGAATATCCCGGCGATTTCGTCGCCCCCTTCACGCTCCCCTTATCCGCCACGAGCGACACCGCGATCCACGGTGCCCTCGTGCGCCACGCATTCCCCGGCCCGATCACCTGCTGCCAAACAAAATCCGACTTCGCGCATTCCGCGCCGGCACGCTCTTGAAGTTCGCGAAATACCTTCACCCCTGACGGGGAATACCGGAGGACTTTCCCCGCAAATTT
>JANYBX010000114.1 GCA_025360615.1 Opitutia bacterium | reverse complement strand
GATTCTAGGAGGGAGAGAACCAGAACCAGAACGAGGACGGAAGCGGACGAGGGCGTCCGCGCTCCCGGCTTACAAGCGCCAGCCCTACCGGATCATGTTTACGGCGATGGCGGTGAGGAGCATGGCGATGATTTTTGAAATCGCGCGCAGACCGGTGGGGCCGATCCACCGTCCCAAGTTTTCGCTGTAGGCAATGCCCGGGGCGGCGGGGATGGCAACCGGCGGAAGGCAGGCGGGGAGCGTGATCTTGAACGCGCCGGTTGAGCTCGGTTTTTTTGTGCGCGGAGTCGCAGCGGCGGGTTAAGGATAACCCGCTCTACCTCGAACACTCAGCCGTGGACGATGGGCTCCAGCACGGCGCGGAGGTTTTCCATCTTGATGGGCTTGGTCACGGCGGCGTGGAAGCCGGTGGCGAGGTGTTCCTCCATCGCGGGATCCTCGGCGTAGCCGCTGGCGACGATGGCGCGGAAATTCGGGTCGATGGCGCGGAGCTGTTGAATGATCTCCGCACTCGTCGGTCCGGAGGGCGCGCGCAGGTCGAGAATGACGGCGCCAAAGGGCCGGCCGGCGTTTTTCGCGACGAGGTAGCGGTCGATAGCCTGCTGGCCGTCGCCGGCGGACTCCGCTTCGTAGCCGAGCAACACGAGCAGGAGGGAAACGGCTTCGCGGGCCGCGGGCTGGTGTTCCATCAGGAGCACGCGGGCCGGTCCGCTGGCGCCGGCGCGGAAGGGCGGCGCGGAATGAGTCGCCGCGACGATGGCGCCGGGCGGGGCGGCGCGCAGGTAGATGTGAAACGTCGCGCCCGCGCCCACCGTGGATTCGACGTGGAGGCGGCCGCCGTGGTTTTTCACGATGGAGTAGACGGTCGCGAGGCCGAGCCCGGTGCCCTTGGCCTTGGTGGTGAAAAACGGGTCGAAGATTTTCGCGAGGTTCTCCGCCGAGATGCCCGGGCCGGTGTCGGCGAGGCTCACGTGGACGACGCGGAAGGCGGCGAGGTCGGCGCCTTGCTCCGGGCCGGGGCCGAGGTTCTCGGCGCGCACGGTGAGCGTGCCGCGGCTTTCCATCGCCTGCACGGCGTTCAGGGCGATGTTGTTGAAAACCTGGCCGAGCTGGCCGGCGTCGGCCTCGACGAGCCAGAGGTCGGGCGCGGCGGAGAAATGGCAGATCGCGTCGGGCGCGCCTTGCAGGGCAAAACCGACGGATTCGCGGAGGAGGCTTTCGAGGGGCAGGATTCGTTTCACCGTCGCGCCGCCTTTGGAAAACGTGAGCAGCTGTTGCGTGAGGTCTTTCGCGCGCCACGCCGCGCGCTCCACCTGGGTGAGGCGGGAGTTAATGTTTTCGGGGAGGCCCTCGACGATCTGCGCGAGGGAGAGGTGGCCGATGATGAGCGTGAGGAGATTCGCGAAATCGTGCGCGATGCCGCCGGCGAGCAGGCCGAGGGATTCGAGCTTGTTGGCGCGCTCGCGCTCGAGCGCCTGGGTGCGCTCGACGGTGATGTCGTGAAACACGATCACGAGGCTGGCGGCGGCTCCCGCAGTGCCGTGGAGTAGCGCGGATTTTTCGGCGATGAGGCGTTCCTTGCCGTCGCGGGTGACGAGCACGCAGCCGGTCTCGCGCGGCAGATTCGGGCTGCCGGAGGACGAGCGGGCCGCGTGGGGACTGCGCGACTCGCGGGTGTGCTCATCGCACAGCGGCAAAACTTTTTTCAACGGCTGCCCTTGCGCCTCGGCTTGCGTCCAGCCGGTCAGTTCCTCGGCCACGCGGTTGACGAGTTCCACGCGGCCGAGCGCGTCGGTGGTGATCACGCCGTCGGCGATGGATTGCAGGGTGAGGCCGAGCCGCTGGTGCTCGGCGTCGAGCGACTGGAGGAAGCGCCGCCGCTCGGTGATGTCGGTGAACACGCCGAAGATGCCGACCGGTGCGCCGTAGTCGTCGCGAATGAGATTGGCGCGGACGAACGCCGGGATGTGCGCCCCGGCCTTGGTTTTCACCAGGGTCTCGCCCGCCCAAGAACGCCCGGCGCGGATGTCGGCGTGGATTTCGGCGGCGACCACCGGATCGGCAAACAACGCGCCGGCCCCGGGCACGGCGTTGAGTTCGCCGACGGTGTAGCCGAAGAGATCGATGTGCGCGCGGTTGTGGTAGAGCGAGGTGCCCTCCATGTCGCCGATGCCGATCGCGTCGCTGGCGCTTTCGACGGCCTGACTGATGCGTTGCAGCGAAATCCTGGTCGTTTGCAGGGTGGCCTCGGTGGCGTGCTGCGCCTGCAGCATCGCCGTGTAGCGGCGCCGCTGCCAAAAACCCACCGCCAGCACGAGCGCGAGCAGGCACCATGGCAGCCATTGGGCAAAGGTCATCGCCGCACATTAGTTAAGATGGTGGTGAGATGGGCAAGGCCGGTGTGTGTCACAAAGATTTTTCGCCCTTGTTTCGCTTTTCGCCGGCCGGCAACGTGACCGCTCACGCCCACGCACCATGAAGATCAACGCCGCCCTCACTCCGGCCAAGCTCGCTAAAAAAACCACCCGCGTCTTCGAACTCGCCGGCGAAAAAATCCGCGCCGTCGACGCCGCGTGGGATCCCGCGAAGGGCACGCCCGTCTTCACCGTGCAGGGGAAATACACCTCGCGTGGCTGGACCGAGTGGACGCAGGGCTTTCAGTTCGGCATGGCGTTTCTGCACTTCGACGCCACGGGCGACACCGCGATGCTCGAGCGCGGGCGCGTGAAAACCGTGAGGCACATGGCCTCGCACGTCTCGCACGTGGGCGTGCACGATCACGGTTTCAACAACGTCTCCACCTACGGCAACCAGCGCCGGCTGATGCTCGAGGGGAAAACGCGTTTCAACCAAGCCGAGCTCGACTACACCGAGATCGAGCTCAAAGCCTCCGGCGCCGTGCAAGCCGCGCGCTACGCGACGACGAACTGCCGTCAGCCGTGGTCGCCCCTCGCGGGCGCAGCGGGCGTCGTTCCCGGCGGCTATGTTTACTCGTTCAACGGCCCGCAGTCGCTCTTCGCCGACACGATCCGCTCGATGCGCTCGCTCGTCGTCGCGCACCAGCTCGGCCACGCGCTGATGGGTGAGGGAGACAAGCCCACGAATTTGTTGCACCGCGCGATCGAGCACGCGGCGACGACCGCGCGATTCAACGTCTTCTTCGGCCAGGGCCGCGACAGCTACGACGTGCGCGGCCGCGTGGCGCACGAGAGCATTTTCAACCGCAACGACGGCCAGTTCCGCTGCCCGAGTTCGCAGCAGGGCTACTCGCCGTTCACGACCTGGACGCGCGGTGCCGCGTGGATCATCTGCGGCTACGCCGAGCAGCTGGAATTTCTCGATACGGTGAAAGGCGCGGAACTCGACGCTGTCGGCGGCCGGCGCGCCGTGACGGATTTATTTTTGGAAACCGCGCGCGCCACGAGCGACTACTATATTGACGGCTACTCGGCGAAAGACGGCATTCCCTACTGGGATAGCGCCGCGCTGAACACGCACCGTCTCGGGGATTTCACGAAACGCGCCGCCGATCCGTTCAACGCGCACGAACCCGTCGACAGCTCGGCGGCGGCGATTGCCGCGCAAGGCTTCCTGCGGCTCGGGCGCTGGCTCGATGCGAATGGCGAGAAAGCGGCGGGCAAAAAATATTTCCAAGCCGGCCTCACCATCGCCGACACGCTCTTCGACGAACCGTATCTCTCGACGGACAAGAAGCACCAGGGCCTTTTATTGCACAGCGTCTATCACCGCCCGAACGGCTGGGACCACATCCCGAAGGGGCAGAAAGTCCCGTGCGGCGAGAGCAGCATGTGGGGCGACTACCACGCGATGGAACTCGCGCTGCTGATCCAGCGGTTGGGCGAGGGGAAATACTATACGTTCTTCTGAAGAAGGTGTCTGAAGGTAGGGCGCGTTATCCCTAACGCGCCGGTAGCGCTCGGCATTCTCAGTGAGCGCAGTCGCAACGGCGGGTTAGGGATAACCCGCCCTACCTTCCCACCGCTGCAAATTCCAAACACCACCGTGCCCGCACCTCTCCTCTACGAATCCCACAGCCACACTCCGCTGTGCAAACACGCGCACGGCGAGCCGGCGGAATACGCCGCGGCCGCGATCCAGCGGAACCTGCGCGGGATTATTTTCACCTGCCATTGCCCGCTGCCCGACGGTTTTTCCGCCGGCGTGCGCATGGCCCCGGGCGAATACGACCACTACGTCGAGCTGATCGCGCGCACCCGCGCGGAGTTTGCCGGACGGCTCGACGTGCGGCTCGGGCTGGAGAGCGATTATTATCCCGGCGTCGAATCGTGGTTGGAAAAATTGCACGCGCGCGTGCCGCTGCACCACGTGCTCGGATCGGTGCATCCGCAGATCGCGGACTACCGCGCGCGCTACTTCACGGGCGACGCGTTCGCCTATCAGGTGACGTATTTCGAGCATCTCGCGCAGTCGGCGGAGACGAAACTCTACGACACGCTCGCGCATCCCGACCTGATCAAAAACGAATTCCCCGCCGAGTGGGATTTCGCGCGCATCCAGCCGCACATCGAGCGCGCGCTCGACCGCATCGCGGCCACGGGTGTCGCGATGGAGCTGAACACCAGCGGGGTGAACAAGGCGCTGCCCGAGATCAACCCGAGCCGCACCATCCTCACGATGATGTTGGCGCGCGGCATCCCGGTCGTGATTGGTGCCGACGCGCACCGCCCCGCGCGCGTGGGCGACGGTTATGTGAGCGCGCTTGAGACGCTACGTGGCGTGGGCTTCACGGAGATCAGCCATTTTCTTGAACGTAAACGCCACGCGACGCCGATCAGTGAGGCGCTGGCGTCGCTGAAGTAGGAGAGGCAAGATTGCCCCATGACCGCGGAGCGCCTCAATCTCTACGACCTCACGCGCGAGCAACTTCGCGTGCAATTGGTGCGCTGGGATTTTTCGCCGGTGCATGCGGCGCTGCTGTGGAATTACCTCTACCTCGGGCTGGCCGAAACGTTTTCGGAAGTGGCAATGCCGGAGCTCCCGCCCAAGGTGCGCGCGCGGCTCATCGCAGAGGCGGGCATCGGCGGCTTGCCGACGGCGCTGGCGACGGAATCGAGCGATGGATTTACGCGGAAATATTTGCTGGGCCTCGCTGACGGCGAGCGGATCGAGACGGTGTTGATGCGGTTCAAGGGACGCGTGACAGCGTGTGTGAGCAGTCAGGTGGGCTGCGCGATGGGCTGTGTCTTTTGCGCGACGGGGCAGATGGGTTACACGCGACATCTGACGCCCGGCGAAATCGTCGCGCAGGCGGTGCACGTGGCGCGCTCTTTGCGCCAGCCCGGGCCTCCCGCCAAGAGTAACCTATTAGGTTACTCTCCCTTGGGAGCCCGGCTTCGAAACATCGTGCTCATGGGCATGGGCGAGCCGTTGCACAACTACGAGGCGGTGATGCACGCGCTGGATATTTTGCGGGACGAGACGGGCTTGGCGATCGGGGCGGAGCGCATCACGGTGAGCACGGTCGGCGTGGTGCCGGGGATTCTGCGCCTCGCGGCGGAACGGCGGCCGGAATCGCTGGCGGTTTCGTTGCACGCGGCGACGCAGGCAGAACGCGCGGCGCTCGTGCCGGCGGCGAGGAAATGGCCGCTCGACGAATTGATGGCGGCGTGCCGGACGTATAGCGAAACCACGGGGCGGCGGATTTTCTACGAGTGGACGCTGATCGAGGGGAAAAACGATTCGGCGGAGCACGCGCGTTCGGTGGGCGTGTTGCTGAAGGGTCTGCCCGCGCAGGTGAATCTCATCCCGCTCAACCCGACGGCGGGCTTCGCGGGCGCGCCGACCCGGAGCGAGGCGGCGAAGCGGTTTCAGAAAATCTTGGCGGAGGAATTTAAATTGCCGAGCACGGTGCGGCAGCGGCGGGGGATCGATATCGCGGCGGGCTGCGGGCAGCTCGCGGTGGCGGAGGCGGGGTGAGCGGGGCGGACGGCATCGGGATTTTTTGGCCGCAAAAAGGCGCAAAATTTCGCTGGCTGCGGTGACGGCTCGGTGGTGCCTATAGGCGCGCGGGGCGTTTCGTCGGAGGGTGGGAAAATTTGAGCGTTGCGACTCGAATCCGGCCACGGGCGGGGACTCTGCGACCGATTCAGGGTTGGCCACAGAAGGCGCAAAATGTCGATGGCTTCGGTGGCGGCTTCATTGCGCCTATAGGCGCGCGGGGGGCTCTGCCGGAGGGGTGGAAATCTTTGCTCCTCTTCGCGGCCAAAATTCCGGAGAGATGGGGGTTTGAGGGCAGGGGTTATCTTTTGCGGCGCGACTGCACGGCGGCGGCGAGAGTGGCGAAGAGGGGGAGCGTTTCCTCCCAGCTGAGACACGCGTCGGTGATGCTGCGGCCGTGGATGAGCGGCTTCGCTTGATAGTCCTGCGTGCCGGCGAGGAGATGGCTTTCGATCATCACGGAGGAAATGGCGCGTTCGCCGGCGGCGATTTGCGCGGCGAGATCGGCGGTGATGACGATTTGGCGCGCGGGGTCTTTGCCGCTGTTGGCGTGGCTGCAATCGACCATCACGTGCGGCGGGAGAGTATTTTTTGCGAGGAGCGTGGTGGCGGCGCGGATGTCGGTGGCGGAGCAATTCGGACCGCGCGTGCCGCCGCGGAGCACGAGGTGCGTATGGTCGTTGCCCGTGGTGCCCATGACGGCGGGGGCGCCTTCGCGGGTGAGCGAGGGAAACCAGTGTGGATGGCGCGCGGAGCGGATGGCGTCGATGGCGACTTGGATGTCGCCATCGGTGCGGTTTTTGAAACCGACGGGCATCGAGAGACCTGAGGCGAGTTCGCGGTGGATCTGGCTTTCGACGGTGCGCGCGCCGATGGCGCCCCAGGAAACGAGATCGGCGTAGTATTGGCCGAGGGTGGTATCGAGAAATTCGGTGGCGACGGGGAGGCAGCGGCCGGTGATGTCGGCCAGGAGGCGGCGGGCGAGGCGGAGGCCGTGGTTGATCTGGTAGGTGCCGTCGAGGTGCGGGTCGTTGATGAGGCCTTTCCAGCCGATGACGGTGCGCGGTTTTTCAAAGTAAACGCGCATGACGAGCAACAATTCGGAGACGTGGCGCGCGGCGAGGGGAGCGAGGCGGTCGGCGTATTCGAGCGCGGCAGCGGGATCGTGGATCGAGCAGGGGCCGACGATGACGAGGAGGCGGTCGTCGGCGCCGGTGATGATGGCGGCGACTTCGCGGCGGGTGCGGGCGACGAGCGCGGCGCGGGCGTCGTCGAGGGGAATTTCCGCTTCGAGGACCGCGGGCGCGTCGAGGGGCTTGGTGGCGCGGATGCGGAGGTCGGAGGTTGCGGAGGGCATGGGGCAGGCGCGAAAATTGGGATGGACGTGAGGGACGGTCGGCTTTTTTGGGCGCTAGATGACGAGTCGGCCTTTTTGCTCGGCAAGGCCGATGGTGGCTTTGGTGCCGGAGTTGAATTCCATGAAATCTTTCTCGATGCCGTCGCTGAAAATCACGCCATTCTCCGCCATCAGGGAGGTGATGGTGAGTGGACACTCGGGATGCACTTTGCCGAAGACCAGCGAGGCGGCGGTGGTCTTGCTGGGGAACGGTTCCCTCACCGTGAAGTAGAGATAGTCGGCATTCCACGGTGTGGGTTGGCGCTGCTTCAGCGTGAGATCGTGTTGGGAAAGTGAGCCGGCGATGCCGGTGGCGCCCGCGAGCAAGCTTTTCAGCCAACCGGTGGAGCCGAGGCCGGTCGAGACGATGACGCCGCTGGAGGAATGCGTCTCTTCGTGTTCGCCGACGCGCAGCGTGTAGCGAGCGGAGATGTGCGACTTCGGCCCGACAAAGAGGTCGTTCACCGCCAGCAGGTGCTGGCCGTTGTTGAGCGAGGCTTGGGCCATGGAGACCTCCTTGATCGGCCGGCGGCGCGCGAGGACTTCGGGCAGGAGTGCGGGCAAATCGTCGGGGGTGAATGGAAGGAGCACTCCATCCCAGCGGCGAGGATCGGGATTGACGCCGACGACGGGTTGGCCGGCGGTGTATTTGAGGGTATTGGCGACGAGCCCATCTTGGCCGAGGACAACCACGACATCGCTGGGTCCGAAGAGAAAATTGGGCAGGAAACCGCGTTCGATCACTTGAGCCCGGCCGGCGGCACGGAGGGCGGTTTCGGTGCGGTGGCGGGCGGCGAGGTAGGTCTCGTGCTCGCTCAGGTAGTCGGAGAAATCGGCCCCGAGGTGCTCGACGTAAAACTGGGCCTGACGGAGGGTGTTGAAGCGCGCGACGAGTTCGTCGAGCCGGGTGTGGCGAACGACGAGGATGAGCTTGGTCTCGGTCGCCCGCTTCATCTCACTTGGCGGGCTTTTTATTCAGGAGTTCGCGCAGGAGTTCGGGCGAGATGTTGAGTTCGCCGATTTTCTGGGCGTTTTCGGCGAGGTCGCGGAAGGCGGCGGCGATGAGTTGGTCGGGTTGCATGCCGGTGGAGGCGAGGGCTTGGATCACTTTGCCGTCCACGCCGGCGAAGGCCTGCATGAGGGCGGAAGCGGCGTAGGCTTTCGCGTCGGCTTCCTTGCGGGCGTTGGTCGTGGCGAGATCGACGAGCTGGGCGTTCTGGCTTTCGCGGGCAATGGAGGCCGACATGTCCTCGGTCCGCATTTGGTTTTTCTTTTCCTGCACGGCGCGCTCGGCGTCCATCTGCGTTTCACGCACCTGGCGTTTCTTGGTTTCGACGGCGATCTCGGTGTTGAGTTCGTTTTCCTTGATGGCGCGCTCCAGTTGCACGGCGGAGTTGCGGCGGGCGTAGACGGCCTCGTCGGCTTTCTTGAGCAACTCTTCACGGGCCTCCGCTTCGAGCGCGCGGGCGGTTTCCGGAGTGGGCTTGATGGCGAGGATGCTGAGGCCGAGGATTTCAAGGCCGAGCGATACGAGATCGTTGGCCTGAGACAGGCCGGTGGCGACAGTGCGGACGAGAATGTCCGAGCTGCGCAGCGCGTCGCGAAGCGGGAGTTTCTGCAGTTCCGCGCGCACCAGCACTTGGATGGTGTTGATGACGCGCTGGGAAAGTTTCTGGGGATCATCCGAAGCATAGCCTTGGCCGGAGGGATCGAGGTTGAAATCGAGGAGCGCAGCGATCTTCGCGGGATCGGTGATGCGGTAAGTCACCTGACCTTGCAGCGTGATTTCCTGAAAATCGGCGGTCACTTCGTTGAAAATGAACGAGGCTTCCGTGCTGGAAAGAGGGATGGCGACGAGCGCGGTCGTGGGTGCGTAGTAGAAAAATGCGAGGCCGGAGCCTTCCCGTCGAAGGCGTCCGCGCACATATTGACGCAGGTGAACGGTGGGCTGGGTTTTGATGAATTTTAGGCCGAACATGGGGTGATGGCGGGGTATTTTTGAGTTTGGTGACGACGAAATAAAAACGGGGGGGCCAACCGGCCGCTCGGCGAGCAGACTTTACCCGAGAGAGCGGGCTTGGGAGACGAGCGGATCGGGCGAGAGCGTGGCTTCGACGGGGGTGGCGGTGAGCGCGAGGCGGGTGGCGCGGGAGTTCAGTGTGAGCCAGGCGAGGGAGACGGGGGCGGAATTCGCGGTGTGGGACGCGAGTTGCTCGAAGGTGGACGCGAGGGGCGGGAGCGATTCGACGGGGAGGATTTTTTTTTCGGCAAGAAAGAGGCCCAGGGAGGCACCGAGGGTGTCGAGCCAGACGCGGGGCGAGGCGGGCGCGGTGTAGGGGAGGCCGGATTTTTCGGGCGTCCATTCCATGAAGAGGCGGAGTTGCTCGTGGATTTTTAGGAGCTCGGCGTCGGCGGTGGCGGGGGTCCAGCGGACGAGGAGCTGTTTTCGCTCCCGGAATTTTTTCACCTCCCAGATGCGGAGGAGCAGCTCGGAGTCGCCGGCTTTTTGGGTGAGCGCGCCGGTGACAATGTAGTCGAGGCCACCGGTGCTGGAGTCGACGAGTTGACGGAGATTATCGGTGCTCCACTCGGCGGAAAAGATCACGGGGACGTTTGCGCTGCCGTCGGGCGGGGTGAGCACGCCGACGGCGGCGATGGGCGCGTAGTGCGGGGAAAAATAAAACGTCTCGGCGAACCAGAGGGGGAGCGCGCGGGAGAGGCGGGCGAGTTCGTCCTCGGGTTTCGCCATCGCGGCGGGGAGATCGGTGTAGGCACCGGGGAGGGCGAGTTGAGCGAAGGCGATGCGGCGGAGGCGGTCGCCTTTGGCGGGGAGTATTTTTTCGGCGAGGGGTTCGAGGCCGTAGAACCAGATCGGTTTGCTGATGCTGACGAGGGCGACTTTGGCGACGGCGGACAGGGCGGCGCGCTGGCCGGATCCGGTGGGTTCGCCGAGGGCGGGGAGGGATTCGGCGCCTTGGACGAGGAGTTCGGCGATGGCGTTCGAGAAGCCGTGGAGGCGGTCTTCGAGCTCGGGGCGGTCGAGCGAAAAGAGGATGTCGAGGACGTGTTGCGCGGCGTCGGGGTTGCGGAGGGCGAGGTAGGCTTGGAGGAGATTGAGGCCGGTGGCGGGGCCGTGGCGCTGGGCGTCGTAGCGGGGGGCGATGAGGTCGATGATGGAGGCGAGGTGGCCGGTGGAGCCGAGGTCGCCGGAGATGGTGACGAGGATGTCGGCGCGGTCGCCGGCGGCGGCGAGAATTTCCTCGTAGATGGCGAGGGCGGCGGGGAGATCCTGGGCCTCGAGGTGGGCGCGGGCGGCGGCGAGGCGCGGCCGGAGGGGGTTCGCGGCGGTAGCCGAGGGGTCAGCCGTGGGCTCGGAAGGGGTGGCGCTGGAGGCGTTTTTTTTGGCGGCGAGGCGGTCGAAAAATCCCATGCGGAGGAGCAAACGGGTTTGGCGCGCGCATGGGAATTTTTTTCTCGGGGGCGGGCAGATGGATTGCTTCGTCGCTGCGCTTCTCGCAATGACACCCAATGAATGAGGGGGCGGCGTTAAATGGTCGCGAGGTAGAATTCGCCGTAACCTTCGAGGGGGAAGATGCGGGCTTTTTGGGGCTCGATGAGGCGGAGGACGCGGTCGGAGTTGATCATCCAGTTGAGGGCGTGGCCGTAGGGTTGGTTGGCCCAGAGGATGCCGACGCAGTAGGCGTGGAGGCGGTCGCCTTCGTCGTAGGCGGCTTGGCTGAAATTGGCTTTTAAGACGGCGGTGAAATCGTCGCAGTCGAACACGTCGCGCGCGTAGGTGTGCTTGTCGACCTGGCTATTCGCGATGATGGCCTGGGCTTCGGCGAGCGGCGGGCAGTAATACTCGGCATCGCCCGGATAGAGGATTTGCGGGTAGCCGCTCATCCAGCGCGGGCCGAATTGCGCCCACGCCAAGTCCAGCATCTCGTCGGCGGAGAGATAGAGGGGCGCGGGCACCGGGCCGGCGGGCGGTTGATACCAGCGGCGGGGCGCAGCGCGCCGCTGGGGTGCGACGCGGCGGGAGGGCGTGCTCATGGGATCAGGGCGGGTCTTGCGTGTTGCCGAGATCATCACCGGGCAGGCGGGGGACGCGCGGCGGTGGAGCGATGGGGCCCGTGGGCGTTGTCGTGATGGTGATATTGATCGTGATGGTGAACGGCTGGCCGGGGGCGGGCGCCGGGACGACGACCGTGGCGGTGGGGGCGGGGGGGGTATTTTTTGGTTTCATGGGGGGGCGATTTGACCGGTTGGGCTCAACGCGCGCGGCGGTCAATTGTCCGCAGGCGAAGCTGGGAAGGGATAATGGGAGGCGGTTTCGACGGCAATGAACAAACGGGTGCCGCGTGCGCGATCCTGCGGTTCGCCGGCCCAGTGGGTGAGCGCGGAACAGGCGGCTTGCAGCTCGCGAGCGCCGAGCACATCGGCGCTGTTCTTAAGATAGTGGGCGCGTTCGCGCACGCGCGGCCAGTCGCCTTGGTCGAGCGCTTCGCGCAGTTCGTGCAGGAGCGGCGGGGTCTCGGTGCGGTATTGGGCGCGGAGTTGCACGAAGAGCTGCTCGGTCGGGTCGAGTTGCACGGCGGTGGCGCGGGTCGAAAGGCCGGGGGCGGCGCGGAGGGCTTCGGCGAGGGTCGCGAGGCTGACGGGTTTGGCGAGAAAGCGATCCATGCCGGCGGCGCGGGCCTGAGCTTCGTGACTGGGTTGGGCGTGGGCGCTGAGACCGACGATCCATGGGGCGGGTGGGGGGAGCAGACGGATGGCGCGGGCGGTGGTGAAGCCGTCGCCGCGCGGCATCGCGATGTCGAGGATGACGGCGTGGGGCGGCGTGGCGGCGCAGGCGGCCACGGCGGCTTCGCCATCGCCGACGGCGACGACATCGGCTCCGTTTTCGCGGAGGAAAGCGGTGAGGAGTTCACGCACGAGCGTGTTGTCGTCGGCGACGAGCACGCGCAGGCCGCGGTAGGCGGGCAGTTCGTCGTTGGTGCTTTCGGTGGTGTAGGGTGCGGACTGTTCCCGCAGCGGCACGGCGACGATGAACGTGGCGCCGCCGCCCGGGGTGTCTTCGTAGCGCACGGAGCCGTGCATCGCGGCGGCGAGACCGGAGACGAGGGCGAGACCCAAGCCCGTGCCCTCGGTGGAGCTGGCGGACTCCAGGCGGGTGAACGGCTGGAAAAGTTGCGAGCGTTGGGCGGGGGGAATGCCGGGGCCGGTGTCGATGACGACGAACTCGATCGTTTCGCCGGCGCGGCGCAGGACGAGTCGGACGTGGGCGCGGGGGGAAAATTTCACGGCGTTCGCGAGCAGGTTGAGCAAAATCTGGCGGAGACGCATGGGATCGGCCTCGACCCACGCGGGCAGGTCGCGCGCGGGTTCGAGTCGGAGCTGCACGCCGTGGGTCTCGGCCTGGGGGCGGAGCGCGGCGAGACAGTCGGCGGCGAGCGTGGGCAAGTCGACGGTGGTCGGCCGCAGGCGAAACGCGCCAGTCTGGAGCGCGCCGAGATCGAGCAGATCGTTGACGAGACGGAGCATGAGGCCGCCGTGCGAGTGAAGCGCTTCGAGCCACTGGCGGTGGGGTTCGCCGAGCGGGGCGCGGGCGAGGAGTTCGCTGTAGCCGAGCACGCTTTGGATGGGAGTGCGGAGCTCGTGACTGACCTTGGCGAGGAAGGTGGTCTTAAGCCGGTCGGCCTCGGCGGCGGCGAGCGCGCGTTGCTCGGCGGCGATACCGACTTCGCGGCGGAGACGGTAGGCGAGAGCGAGGCCCCAAAAGCCGGCGCCGAGACCGGCGAGGGCGAGGGCTTGCAGGCGTGCTTGGGTAAAACTGGTGAGCCAGCGGGCGGAGTGGACAGTGAGCACGAGCCACCCGAGCGCGCGGCCGCTGGCCGGATCGATCAACGCGGCTTTGGCGAGGAAAGCGGAGCCCCAAGGAGTTGAAAGGGGGCCTTCGAGAAAATTGGTTTGTTGGGCGAGATGCTCGACATCCTCGGCGGTGGCGGCGCGCATGACCGAGCATGTGCCGATTTTTTCCGGGTTTTTGTCCTCGCCGATGGCGTTGACGAGCAGGCCCGAGCGAATAACGGAAACCTGGGTGTATCGAATGTCCGGGTTCGCTGACTGAAACTGGCGAATCTGTGCCCGCAGAATCGCGGCGGCGGGGGAGTCGCGCAGATGGGGCACGGTGGCGACGGTCACGGGCTGGCCGTTGGGATAATATCTGAGTTCGGTGCCGGTGACCTGCAGGGAAGGCCCGAGGGTTTCGCGCAGCACGGCGGGATCGAAAAGACCTGCGGCGGAGGTGGCGCGGCGGAGGAGATTTTCCTCGTAGGCGGCGCGGGCGTAGCGGCTGCTCCAAATGGCGAGCGCAAGGGCAGCCGTGAGCCAGGCGAGGAGAAACGTGACGCTGCGACCGAGGCCGGCGTGGGCGGAGGTGGAGCGCAGGCGGCGGTGCCAGAGCGCGTAGGCCATAGCGCCGCCGGCCACGGTGCCGAGGGTGGCGGCGAGCAGATCGAAATGGGTGAGGTCGCGGAGCAGGCGGGGTTCGTCGGCGAGCAAGGCGAGCGGGCCGTGGGAGACGATCGCGGGCAGGAGGCCGCAGAAGCCGAGGCCGACGAGGAGCCAGCGGCGTTCGCGGGCATCGAAATCGCCGCAAAAAATCCCCGCGCGCACGGCGCGAACGGCGGACCACGCGCCCAGCAGGCCGAAAAGCGCGAGGGCGAAACCGGCGGGCAGCGGCCAGGGCACGCGCGCGGCGGCGAGGGTGGCGGCGAGGAGGAGGGTGGCGGCGCGCGCGCGCCAGCGCGGGCCGGAGCGTTCGAGCGCGGGCCACCAGAGGGCGGCGCAGCCGAGGGCTTGCGCGAGGCCGAAAGCGAAATCGAACTTGGTGTAAGGCGTGCGGATACTCTGGACGAGCAGTGCGAGCTCGAGCGCGGCGCCGGCGAGGCCACCGAGGGCGAGGGTGAAGAGCCAGTGTTCGCCGGGCGCGGAGCGGAAGGGGCGGCTGACGCCGAAGAGCACGGCGAGCCAGGCGAGCGCGGCGAGAAACCAGACGTAATCCTGCTGGGTCGTCCAAGCTTCGAGCGTGCGGAGGAGGGGTGACATGCGCGGCGGGCCGGCTCAGGTGTGGGACGCGAGCCCGGCGGTCGCCAAGGCCGAAATGGCGCGCCGCTCAGGGCGCGGCGATTTTCTTAAAAAGTTCGCTGAACTCGGGGTCGCCGGTCCACGCAGCGAAATCGTCGCCGGGTTGGGTGAGGTCGTTGATCCGGGATTTGAGGGCGGGGAGGGCGGCGAGCGGCGGGAGGGATTCGCGGAGTGCGGCGCGGGCCTCGGCGTTGGCGGGGCCGAGCTGGCCGTAGGCGCAGGCGAGGTTGAGTTGGGCGCCGGGGTCGTCGGGGTGGAGGTTGAGGTAGGCGCGGGAGGCGGCGATGGCGCGGCGGAGTTTGTCCGCGTGTTCAGGCCGGTTCCCGGGGTAAAAAAGGGAGGCATAGCCGAGGAGTTTCCAGGCCTCGATGGGCGCCTGGGGTTTGTTGACGAGCGACTCGAGGACGTCGATGGCGGGAAGATAGTTTTTCAAATCAATGAGCGCGGCGGCTTGGTAGAGCATCGAGCCGGGGTGGCCTGGGCGTTGCGCGAGGCAGCGTTGAAAGGTGGAGAGCGCGTCGTCGATCCGGCCGAGGACGTAGTAGGCTTTGCCGTCGTTGAAGAGATCGTCGAAGGAGCCTTCTTGGCCGGCGCCGGGGCGGTTGAGAATTTTTTTGGCGAGCTGGGCGGTCTCGGGGTCGGCGGGGACCTCGGGGTCGAGGTCGGGCACGGGGCTGATGGCGAGCAGGGCGGTCTTCGCGGCGCCGAGCGTGTCGTCGATTTTTTTCTGAAACGGGTTGAGGAGCAGGGTGCGATTAAAGTAGGCGACGAAGAAACCGAGGGGTACGCAGGCGGCGGCGATGGCGAAGATGAGCGCATAGCGATCGGCCGGAAGCCCGGCGCCTTGGCCGAGGGCCCGGGCGGATTTGACGATGAAGCTTTGGTCGGCCTTGAGCAGATCGGCGAGGGTGGCGCCGCCGAGCAGGCCGTTGATGGCGGTGAAGACGGGGGAGAAACTTTGTTTTTCGTCGCCGAAGGTCGAGAAGAGGAAGCCCAGAAAGGCCCCCATGCCAAAGCAACCGAGGCCGATGAGCACCAGCGCGCCGCCGCCATCCTTGGCACCCGAGCCGCCGAAAAAAATCAGGACGGCAAGCAGGACGCAGGCGACCAGCAGGATGAAGTCGATATGCCAGACCAGTTTTAGCTGATCGCGGGACAAGGTGAGTTGAGGGCGGGAATGAGCGGGCTGATCGGGCATGGGGGCGGGTATTTTTCGGACGCTTGGAGCGTTTCTGTCCCGACGCTAGGCGCGGTAGGAAGGCGGCGGGGCGCTGTCGAAGGCCCCCATGGGGCGCTCGAGCACGAAGAGCAGGCCGCCGGCGATCTCGGAGACCTGGGCGAACTCCCAGCCCCGTTGGCTCGCGCGGTGCAGGAAGAGATTGAAGGTGAGCGCCGCCGATTCCTGGGTCGCCACGGCGGCGAGGGAACTGTCGGAGGCGAAGAGCGTGGTGTAGGTTTTCATGGAAAGCTGGTCGGGGCCATCTTGCCAGAGCCGGCGGGGGGATTTCCCGGGATAATCGGAAGCGGGGACGGGAAAATTTCCCGGTTCACTTTCTGATTTTCCCGGGCATTTTTCCGCGCAGGCCTGTTACGCTCGCTTCCATGTCAAACCTCCCCCGGATCGTACTCGTCGAAGATCATACGATGGTGCGCCAGCTGTTCGCCCATTTGGTGCGCTCGGAGTTGGGCTGCGTGCTGGCGGCCGACTGCACCAACGTGAAGGACGGCACGGCGGCTTGCCTGCGCGAGAAACCGGATCTGGCGATCGTGGACTGGATGCTGCCGGACGGGCGGGGCTTCGACGTGGTGCGCGCAGCCGGGCCGGAGCTGCCGCGCACGCGCTGGCTGTTTGTCTCGTCGAACGAACAGGGGCATCTCGTGCGCGAGGCGGTGAGCCTCGGCGTGCAGGGCTTCGTGATGAAACGCTCCGACCTCGCGACGCTGCGCGCGGCGATCCGCGCCGTCTTGGCGGGGGAAAAATACTACTGCGCGGAAAGTTCGCGGCTGCTGGTGACGACGCTCACCGAGGAAAGTCGCATGATCGGCAGCAACCTGACTTCGCGGGAGCGCGAGGTGCTGCGAGGTTTCGCGCGCGGGGAAAACCTCAAGGATCTGGCCGCGCGTCTCAGCCTGAACAGCAAGACGGTGAACAACTATCTCACGAGCTTGAAGGAAAAGCTCAGCATCCATGAGCCTGCGGCGCTGGTGCACTACGCGATCAAACATGGCTACATCGAGGCGCCGTGAAGCGCGGAGAGGCCGGCGCGGCCGCAATCGGTCGGGCTGATGGAGGCGGGGTGCCCTCATCCCGCGGCGACGTTATTCTTGTGGGCGACGCGAAAGCGGGGGGAGGGCACTCCGCCTCCAAAAAAACGATCTATCGCGTCGCACTTCGCCGGCGGCGATGCGTGAAATGCGCGGCGAAAGCGGCCATCACGCCCGCGAGATGGGCGAGCGGCACGGCGTGCGCGCCGGGTTCGACCAAGCGCGCGAAGACGGGGCGCTCGGCGACGAGCTCGGCGGAAATTTTCAACGCGAGCAGCAGCAGCACGCCGCGCCAGAACCAGCGGTCGAGCGTGCCTTGGGCGAGTTGGGTGATCGCCAAAAAAGCGAGCGCGGCGGCGGCGAGCGCGGAGAGTCCACCGTAGCGTTGCAGGGCGGGATCGAGGGCGAAGAGCAAGCCGCCGATGAAGCCGGGTCCCAAGAGGAGCAGCAGCCGCGCGCGCGCGGGCGCCAGTCGCTCGGCCCAGACGCCGGCGGGGATGAGCACGGCGAGATTCCACAGCAGGTGGCTCGCGCCGAAATGCACGAGGTGCCCGGTCCAGAGCCGCCAGAATTCCCCGGCGCGCACGAGCTCGCGCTCGTAGAGGAGAGAGCGCGCGGCGTCGGGGATGCATTGCACGCCGAGGGCGAGCAGGGCGATGAACGCCGTGGCCCACGGGATCGTGGGGCGGGGGCGCGGGGCGGGAAGGGGAGAATCTTTCATCGAGGAAGGTGGAGCGCGTTGACCTCAACGCGCTTTCCGAGAGACCACGTGCAACTGCGCGTTGGGGTCAACGCACTCCACCTTGCTAGGATTGTTTCAGCGATACCGCTCACCGCCGGCGTCCGGCGATGAAACGCGCGAGGGCGAGCGCACCGAGCGCGGCGGCGAACACGCCG
>JANYBX010000112.1 GCA_025360615.1 Opitutia bacterium | reverse complement strand
AAGCCGGATTTTTTTTGATCTGCGAAACCGAGACATGTCCGAAAATCACCGCGAGCAGCGGTGGGAAGAGGAGAAAGAACCCGCCGACCAAGCTGAGGATTCCCAAGATCAGCGAGGTGATGGCGAGGCCGGAGGTTTGTGCCGGCACGGGAGGGGAAGCCGGAGCGGAGGGGGAAGGGGGATTTTCCATGTTGAAGAAAGGGCGGATGAACGCAGTTAGACCAAAATGGGAGAGTAGTTTCAAACCCGATTGTCAGCGCGAACCGCACGGTGGTGATCCACGGGGATTGCTTCCGCTTTTGCCAAGGCTTTGATGGGACAAGTCCTACTCCGGCGCAGGCCGGACGACGTGATCGGATTTAAGGTGAGCCGATTCTTGTGCCGCGAAAATTCATTTTACTCCCATGAGCCGATTGAGCGCGAGTGACGCGGCGGAAAGACGGTTGGGCGTTCCGGTTTTCGCGAGGATGTTTTTGAGATGCGTTTTTATGGTGGACCGGGCGACGTTTAGGATGACGGCGATTTCCGGGTTGGTCTTCCCTTGGGCGACCCAGAAAAGCACCTCGCTCTCACGGGTCGTGAGGCCGAGAGCGCTGAGCGTGCCCGGACGATTTGCGGCGGCACGTTGTTCGCTGCGCCGCGCCAGCCGTGTGAGGACGGCCTCAAGCAGCTTGGGCAGGCTGATGGGCTTGGCCAAATAGTCGTCCGCGCCGAGATTCATTCCCAAGCGGAGATCGGCCTCCTCTCCTTTCGCGGTGACAAAAAGAAAAGCCGTGCCGGACAACGCCGGATCGGCGCGCAAGGCATGGAGCACTTGGTATCCATCCAGATTGGGCATTGTAATGTCGCAAATGATCACGTCAGGTCGCTCATCCCGGGCCAGCACCAGTCCACGCACTCCATCGCTGGCACCATGCATCTCGAAGCCGTGCAACCCGAGGAATTGGCTGATCACGGCGAGGAGCGCTGCCTCGTCTTCGATGATGAGGATTTTGCCGGCTCGTGCTTCGGAGTGTGACTTGGGACCGCCTTTGTTTGTGATCACTAGGGGGCGATAGAAGCACAAAGTCAGATGCAAGTTACTAAATATTGCTCTGATTGTTTAAGGAATGCGTAACAGCCCTGTTACCTTATTCGCACGTTCTTCGCCTAGGTGCGTAATCGTGTGGCAGTCTAATCGCGCTGGGCGCAGGGGTCTAAAATGGAAGAAATCTCCGCGTAGCAAGAGGGGAAGGAGATGAAGAACAGGCGTGTGTCATCCCCCAGGTGGGCGATGTCCCAATTGCTAATTCCATGCTTTAATGCGTCCAGTCCTGCGTTTTGAGCATGTGGTCCGTCGCGGGACGCTCTCATTGCCCGTCTGCGTAAGGTCAAATTTCCCCGTTAATCATATTATTTCGCCATAACTCCCATGAATGCTCTCCCGGAATCGTCCTGTTCTATCCCCGTGAAATCGCGGGCTAGTCGTCTAGCTTTTTGGTGCGTTGGTATTGGCCTGCTCTTGTCCTCGTTGAAAGCTGTTGCAGCCGCCGAGCCGAGCATCGTCTTGAATGATGGTGCGGAGGTGACGAACAACCGGATCGTGACGGTGGCGCTGGCCCCGGGAGATTTGGGCGTGCCGGCGCAAATGCGTTTTTCGCAAAACGGCACGACGTGGGGAAGCGCGATTAATTTTGCGGGCACGGCGACGTTCACGCTGTCGAATTCCGACGGCGTAAAGCCGCTGTTCGCGCAGTTCCGCACCACGCGGTCGGCGCAGTCTCCCTGGCTGCCGGCGACTCCGGCGACTGATTCCATTATTCTGGATCGGATCGCGCCGACGATCGGCGGTCTTTCGGCCGCGTCCATCACGACAAACTCGGCAGTGATTAACTGGACGACGAACGAACCGGCCAGTTCATCGGTGCAATACGGGACTACGACCGCCTACGGGCAATCGACGGGCACGGACGCGACCCTGAGCGTTTTGCATCGCGCCGTGGTGACGGGACTCTTGCCGGCCACCAATTACAACTATCGCGTGCGCAGCAGCGATGCCGCGGGGAACGAACGCGTGGGCAGCAATGCCAAATTCCGGACGGCGAATGCCGCCGCGGTGGTTCCGGTCATCGCCGCGTTCACGGCCAGCCCGCCCTCGATCACGGCGGGAAATACGGCGACGCTCAGCTGGACAGTTTCCGGCGCGTCCTCCCTCAGCCTCGCGCCCGGAGTCGGTGCGGTGACGGGCACCAGCACCTCGGTTTCACCCGCGACCACGACCACCTACACGCTGACGGCCACCAACGCAGACGGCAGCACATCACAGTCACAGACCGTCACTGTCACGCCGACGCCGACGCCGACCCTCACCCCAACCCCGAGCCCCACGCCGAGTCCGAGCCCGAGCCCCACGGCAATCCCAACACCAACACCAACGCCGGTGCCGATTGTCGTGGTGAATCTGGCGCCGACCTCAGCGAGTGTGCCGACGGGAGCGACGCGGCAATTTATCGCGACGGTCACCGGTTCGGCCAATACGGCGGTGACGTGGACCGTGCAGGAAGGCAGCACCGGCGGCACCGTCAGCGCCTCGGGCCTCTATACCGCGCCCGCGACGGCCGGCACCTTCCACGTGATCGCGACGAGTATCGCCGATAACGCCAAATCAGCGACCGGCACCATCACGGTGACGGCGATTCCCAGTGGCAGCGGCGCAAGCCCGGTCACCCCCATGCCGCTCATCAGCCGGAACAAACCGGTCTTCGCCTCCGGCTCAGCCTTGAACGTTTTACCCTCGGCGGCCAACGATGCGAATTTTCAGTCCATGTGGGTTTCGGATGCGGTGCCGGCTTGGATCGCTTACGATCTTTCCTCCGTTCCCGTCGGCCAGCGTCAGCAGGTGCTGGTCGCCTGGTATGCGTCATGGGCGCTTGGTTACATCAATCTCGTTCCGACCCCGTCCCTGCAGTTGCCGGTCGACTATACGATCGAAATCAACTCGGCGGCCGGCGGCACGGACGCGCCGCCGACCAGCGGCTGGCGGCAGGTGGTTACCGTCACCGGCAACAACCGCGGCAGCCGCCAGCATCTGATCGATCTTGCCGGGGCCAACTGGATCCGACTCAGCGCTACCGCGAGTTCCAACCCAGCCTCCTTCGCGGTCGACTTCGATGTCCACGCGGCACCGGATGGCGCATCCGACGCCTGGCTCTTCATGGGCGACTCCATCACGGGCGGAATGGCGTATCTTTTCAGCGACCTCCCGGGCCGGGTAAACAGTCTCGCGCCCAGCCGCTGGCCCGTGGTCGTGCCGGCCGGGATCGGCGGCTCCAATGTCTGGTCCGCCAACGACGTCATCGACGAAACCCTCTCTCTTTTCCCGGGCCGTTTCGTGACGCTTAATTACGGCACCAATGGCGGAGCCGATAATTTCTCCGCGGCGATGGAGATACTCGTCCAGAAGGTGCTCGCGGCGGGCAAGACTCCAGTGATCCCGCACATGCCTTGGTCTGACATTCCAGACCAGTTGGCGAAGGCTCCGCTGATCAATGCCCAGATTGACGAGCTCTACACCAAGTTTCCCAGCATCATGCGGGGGCCGGATCTCTATACCGCGTTCCTCGGACGCACTGACTTGATTGCCACGGGCGACGTTCACCCCAACGACGCGGGGAATAAAGAACTCCGTCGCCAATGGGCGCTAGCCATGGCGGCAAATTCCACCATGCAGCCTCCGGTCGTGGCCGTGAGTATCGTTCCCAATCCGACAAATCTGAGCACGGGAGCCACGCTCCAATTTACCGCGACTGTGACGGGCTCCGCCAACACCGCGGTGACGTGGACCGTGCAGGAAGGCAGCGCGGGCGGCGCCGTCAGTGCCTCGGGCCTCTACACCGCGCCCGCGACAGCCGGCACCTTCCACGTGGTGGCGACGAGCGTCGCGGATACCACCAAATCCGCGACCGGCACTCTCACGGTGACCGCGCCGACCCCGACCCCGACCCCGACCCCGACTTCGGTTCCAACGCCAACCCCGGTGCCGGCTGTCGCCGTGAGCGTGACGCCGACCTCGGCCAGTGTGACCACCGGAGCGACGCGGCAATTTACCGCGAGCGTGAACGGGTCTTCCAACATCTCCGTGACGTGGAGCGTGCAAGAAGGAGCCGCGGGCGGCACCGTGAATTCATCAGGCTTATACACGGCGCCAGCGACTGCGGGCACCTTCCACGTGGTGGCGACGAGCAACGCCGACATCACCAAGTCCGCGACCGGCACGATCGCGGTCGCAACCACCCCCGTTACGCCCCCGATTCCAACGGCGAGCTGGGTTAACGTGACGGGCAATCTGGCGGGACTGCCCTCCGATTGCGGCACGCTCTCTTTTCTCTCGGGCAAGCCAAATCAGGACATGCTCATCGCCAGCGTCGGCCTTCAAGGCTACTGGGCGAGCACCGATGGCGCCGCCACTTGGGTCCCACTCGGCACCGGCGCCGGTTCGCCCCCCATCACGCACAAGACGACCGCGATCGTTTACGATCCCGCCGCGCCCAATACGTTCTGGGAATCCGGAATCTACGGGGAACTCCAGTCCTTCAAGACGACCGACAACGGTCAGACCTTCACGGCCTTTCCCTTCACGGGCATTCCCGCCGACGTCCAATACCCCTATCACAGCGACTCGATCTCCGTGGACTTGGCCGACCCCGCCCGGAAAACGATTCTGCTCGGCAGCCACGAAGCCGCGAAAATCGTGCTACGCTCGACCGACTCTGGCCAGACATGGACTAACATCGGCGCGAATATTCCCAGCACACTTCCCTCGAACAACGTGCTCGTGCTCGATGCCCAGACCTATCTGGTGGGTTGCACGAACAATGACCTCGCCGCCATCTTCCGCACGGTGAATGCCGGCGCAACGTGGACGCAGGTCAGTTCCACTGGTGGCATTCGGGCGCCCCTGCGCGCTTCCGACGGACGCATCTACTGGCTCGCGCGCGACGGAATTCTGCGCAGCGACGATCAAGGCGAAACCTGGACCACCCTTGCGACGGGCACAGTGCTGCAAGCCCAGCCCGCCTACTATGCGCCCACGCCGATCGAGCTGCCCAATGGCAAGATCGCCGCCTTGGGCAGTCGCCGCGAAATTTTGATTTCATCCGATCTCGGTGCCACATGGTCGGCGGCGACTGCTGCGCTGCCTTTCACACAGAATCTTTTCAACCCAAACCTAGTTTATTCCAATTTCCGGAAAGCATTCTTTTACTCCCATGCCACCTGCGACAGCCAGGTCTCGGCCGATGCCGTGCTGTGCTACGGCTATGATGTGACCTCGACGATCCCTACTCCTACTCCTACTCCGACTCCAATTCCGACCCCAGTGTCGGCGATCGCGGTGAATCTCACGCCGACCTCTTCGAGTGTGACGACGGGAGCGACGCGGCAATTTACCGCCAGCGTCACGGGTTCGAGCAACGCGTCCGTGATGTGGACCGTGCAAGAAGGCCATATGGGCGGCAGCGTCAGCACGAGCGGACTCTACACCGCGCCCGCGACGACCGGCACCTTCCACGTGATGGCGACGAGCGTCGCTGACACCACCAAATCTGCCTCAAGCACCGTCACGGTGACCGCGCCGACTCCCACGCCGACTTCGACTCCAATTCCAACCCCGATCCCGACGCTGGTGCCCACGCCAACTCCGACCCCGACGCTGGCGCCGACCCCAACGCCCACCCCGGTGGTCATTGTCGCCGTGACGCTCTCTCCGGCCTCGGCCAGTGCGGTCACGGGAGCCAACCGGCAATTTACCGCGACGGTCACGGGTTTGACCAACACTGCCGTGACGTGGAGCGTGCAAGAAGGCAGCGCGGGCGGCACGGTGAGTGCCTCGGGCCTGTATTCGGCACCCGCGGTCGCCGGCACTTATCACGTCAAGGCGATCAGCGTGGCCGACCCCACCAAGTCCGCCACCGCGACCATCACAGTCACCCTCGCGAGCACCACGCTCAAAATCGCGCCAGTGGTGCGGATCAAACGTGATGATCGGGCCGCGATTCTGGAGATGGATTACAACGCGGATAGCGCGTGGGGCCAGTGGTGGGTTATGGACGGCTCGGGCAAGGATGACGCCGGCTTCCTCGTGAGCTGGTGGCCGGATGGGGCTTCACCGACGGCGATGGGCAGCATGGGCGGCTGCATGGGTTGTGCTGGAGTATGCGGCAATCCGACGGATCCGATGGCGGTTTCAAAATCGCTGGTGACGGCCAATCGGCGCGTCGAAATCCAGCCGCTGGTCAACAGCGGCGTCTATCATGTGTGCGTCGAGCGGATAAATTCCCTCGGGGAAATCACCAGTCTGCGCACGGAGCTCACCTTTGACGGTGGCGACGGCGCTCGGGTGGATGCCCTGCGGGCGTCGCTCACCTATTTCGACGACTTCAATCTTCCGATGGGGGCCGCCGATGAAAAACTCTGGAATAACGCCGCCTCCACTTCGACGGATCCGCGCTTAAATCTATTTTTCGTCAACGACCAGTTCCACGCGCACTCGCTCAACGGCACGCGTCGCGATGGCGCCGGCGACAAATCGCAAACGGCGCAGCGCTTCCGCAAGCCCATCGCCATCGAGGCCGGCGTCCGTCGCCGGGTGTTTTTCGACATGGATAGTCCGTTGAGTCCCCGGGCGGTTTGGTATCTCGATTTCAACCCGGTGAAAACCGATCTCACGGGGCATGCGAATTTTTTTGATGAGGACGGAGCCAAGGGGCTGCCGGCCGGCATGCTGCGGCTGCGGTCGCAGTTCCAGCAGTTCAGCGTCAGCCTCATCGGCCCCGATGGCGCTTCACGCCTGGTGGCGGTGGCCGACATGGAGGCGCGCGGCGTGCAGGCCGTGCCGAACGTGCGCCGGGCTTTTGAAGCGCGCGTCGGCCCGGATGGCGTGGAGATTTTGATTGATGGCAAGAGCGTCATCAACGCCCCGTTCCCCACCGGCGCCTTCAAGCCGGGCGCATACGAGCTGCTGTGGAATGCCTTTGGCTACAATACGCCCAAGGACAACAATCCTTACTATCTCATTCACTGGGACAATTTCGGTTTCGATGGCCCGGACCTCGATCCGCGGGTGGTCCACAATTACGTGACGCGAATCGCCGGGACCGACTATCAGAAATCGTCGCGCGCGAATGCGAGTTACCCCACCTTCACCGTGAAGATTCCGGATGATTTGCGGCCGGTCGTCGACGGTGCCACGGCCGAAGCGTGGTTGGTTTTCACCTACCAGTCGAACGACTACTCCTCGCTTAACCTGCTCCCGGGCGACTCCGTGCAGGTGAACGGTGGGACCCGATTCACGCTGCCCCAGCGCGTGAATAACTCTTCACCGCTCGATTCCTCCCTGGAGACGTTCGACAAGCCCTTCACGGTGCGCGTCAAGCTCGGGGACTTGGTGAAGACCGGAGCCTCACCTTTGGTGGTCGGGGATAACACCTTCAAATTCTTCGCGGACAATGCCGGGCTCTTGAACTTGCACGTCGAGGTGTATTATCCGAAAAACAGCGAGCCGCTTTACACGGCCCCCGCGTCGATACATCCGTTTCCGATGCACGCGGACTTGCCGAAGCTCGGGCCGCCCGCTCGCTTTGAAATGATCGGCAGCACCGAGATCAACCGGTTCGCCTATGATCTTGATAATCCCACGAACCTTAACGTGACGGTGAGCGGCATCACTCCGGTTACCGTGCTCGCCGGCAATGAAAGTTATGCGGGCTGGGCTCCTGATTTGATGGTGTTCCCCGCGCAGAGCGAAGAAATCTGGAGCAGTGGAGGCGTGGCGGGAATTGCGACGGTGGAGTTGTTCCTGCGCCGCACGGGCACGGGCACTGGGCCGGGTGAGCGGGTGGTCCAGCTTTCGACCTTCCGCGACGCGCCGGCGCCGCAAGGCCGCTACGCGCTCCAGCTCGACACGCGGGCGTTCCCCAATGGGGACTATGAGTTGTTCGTCTTGGCGACGACGCCCACCGGGGTGAAGAGCCATCCGAAATACAACGGCGCCGCGCAGCGCTTCGATGTCAGCGAGCTCTCGGGCGCCTACTATCCGATCCACATCAAAATTCAGAATTGATCGGGCCGGACGATCCCATCCCTGAAAAACGCCCTCTCGTTTTCCCTCCCGCTCCCTCCCGGAGATCGCCTGGGGGCGACCTGATGGGCTACACCATCGATGAGTTGAACGCTGGGCCTGGCGCCTTCGCGCTGATTGCCGCCCCGGCGGTCGCCGCCGAGATCCACGCCCGCCTTCGCGCCGGCCAGTCCTGGTCGCGTGAGACTTGGGTGAAAACCAAAACTGGCGCGCGCGTCCCGGCGCGCGTGCGCGCCAGCCTCATTCGCGACGAAGTCGGCGCTCCCGTCGGCAGCTTCGGCGTGTTTGCCGACATCACCGAGCGCCGCAGCTTTCTCCACTCGCTCGACGCCGGGCAGCAGCGTCTGAGCCTCACGCTGTAATTCATCGCCGATGGCATCATCACCACCGAAGATTTTCGACCCGTTTTTCACCACCAAGACCAACGTCACCGGCGCGCTCCCGCTTTTCGATGGTGCCAACTCGGTCATGGATCACGCAGGTCAATTTTAGAAGCGCGTTATTCGAACCCTTTGGCGTCCTCATCGTCTCGGCGCGCGCGAAGAACTATAGTTGCGGGAACACATTTCCCGCTACGAGTGGGGCGGCCGGCTTTTTGCTCACCGAGCAGTATCTGAGTCCGCAAAGTCACACGGCCCGCGTGACGCTCGGCGCCGCGCCCAATCTTGGCGCCTTTGAAACCTCGGCGATCTATTCCCCCGGTCCGACGCCCACGCCAACTCCGACGCCAAGCCCGACTCCGCTTCCCACGCCCACGCCGACTCCGCCACCCGTCGGGCAGGGCGCCCCGCTCGCGCTACCCCAGAGTTTTGCGATCACGCTCGGAACGCCGCAGGCAATCACGCTCACGGGGACGCCCCCCGGCCGGAGCGCAAGGCCGGCTCCCCTACGCGATCGTGACCGCGCCGACGCAGGGAACCCTCACGGGCACTCCGCCCAACCTGATCTTCACGCCTTGCGGTTCAGCCGGTGGTTTCACCAGCTTCACCTTCACGGTTAAGAGTGGCAACGTCACTTCCGCTCCGACTTTTGCTTACCTCGCCTACAATCCAGCGAACACGCCCGTGCCCCGGGTAAACCTCAGGACGCCCGCGAGGGTCCGCACGACGCGGCTCCGGGAGTGATCGTTCTCACCGCCACGGCGGACGATGCAGCCGGAATCAAGAAAGTTGATTTCTTCGCTGGCTCCACGCTGATCGGAACAGCGACCGCGGCTCCCTACACGTTGACGTGCTCCGGCGTGCCGAGTGGCACCTACAGGATCGTCGCAAAGGCTTTTAACAGCGCGAACGCCCGCACCTACTCGAAGCCCGTCGTGGTCATCGTGAAATAATCGAGACCGCGGTGCCGCGCCGCAAAGCCACAAGTTTTATCAAACGCCGCCACTTCCCGTGGCGGCGTTTTTTATGGCGGCTTGGTTGACTATAGGAGCGGCTTTACGCCGC
>JANYBX010000111.1 GCA_025360615.1 Opitutia bacterium | reverse complement strand
CACGGTCTCCGCGCCGCGATGAACACCGCCCTCCGCGTTACCGGCACCGCGCCCGAGGCGGTGGACTACATCAACGCCCACGCCACCTCCACGCCCATCGGCGACGCCTCCGAAGTGCAGGCGCTCAAGGCTATTTTCTCCACGGGCACCACGCGCCCCGCGATCAGCAGCACCAAGGCGCTCACCGGCCACGGCCTCTCGCTCGCGGGCGCGATGGAGAGCGGTTTCTGCGCGCTCGCCGTGCGCGACGGCTTCATGCCCGGCTCCGCCCACATCGCGAACCTCGACCCCGTGTGCGAGGGGCTGAACATCATCCGCTCTACGTTGTCCGCGCAGCCGCAGGTCGCGATGAACAACGTGAGTGGCTTCGGCGGCGCCAACGTCAGCCTCATCTTCCGGCAAGCCCGCTAACGTGTCCGCTCCCCGCCTCTCCGCGCACACTCGCACCGCCTTCGTCACGGGGGCGAGCACGGGCCTGGGGCGCGCGTTTGCAGAAATGCTTCTCGCCGACGGCGTGCGCGTGTGGGGCACCTCGCGCGACGCGGCCCGGCTCGCGCCCCTCGTGGCGGCGCAGCCGGAGGCGTTCACCGCGGTGGCGCTCGATCTGCGCGACGGCGCGGCCGCCGAGGAAATTTTTCTCGCGGCCGACCGCGCGGCCGGCGGCTTCGATCTCGTGATCAACAACGCCGGCTACGGCGTCTTCGGCGATTTCGCCGCCACCGATTTTTCGGAGTGGGGCGAACAACTCGACGTGATGCTGATCAACACCGCGCGGCTCGCCCACGCCGCGCTGCGCGGCATGAAGGCGCGGAATCGCGGCGCTCTCGTCAACCTCTCGTCGCTCGCCGCCGAATTCCCCCTCCCGTTTCAGAGCGCCTACAACATCGCGAAGGCCGGCCTCTCCGCGCTGAGCGAGAGCCTCATGTTCGAACTCCGTGACACTGGCGTGATCGTGATCGATCTGCGCCCCGGCGATTATCGCACGGACTTTGAAGGCTCGGTCCGCCGGCCCGCCGGGCAGGATTCCCCGCGCCTCACGCGCGGCTGGGCGGCCTTTGAGCGGATGATGCGCTCCGGCCCGCCGCCGGCGCACGCCGCCGCCGCGCTGCGCCGCGCGCTCCTCGCCCGCCGCAGCGGCACGGTGCGCTGCGGGCGTTTTTTCCAATCGGTCGCCGCGCCCTTCCTCGTGCGCTTCGCGCCACTCGCGCTGCGCCGCGCGATTCAAGCGCGGTATTTCGACGTCGCCTGAAGAGCGGGTTCGCCTGATTCCTGATTTCCAGCTTTCCCCATTCCTTTTCTGTTTCCTGACGCATGTCGAAAATCCGCATTTTGATTCTCACCTCCAGCACCGGCGGCGGCCATGATGCCCGCGCGGAGGCGTTTGCGGAGTGGTGTTTTCAGCTCTACCGGCACGACGTCGACGTGCGCATCGAGCAGATGCTGGAAAAATCATCCGTGGTGAATCGGGCCGGCGTGAATTTCTACAACCGCATCCAGCGCGCCGCGCCGTGGATTCACACCGGCTTCTACACGATCGTCGAACTGCTCAGTTATCTCAATCGCAGCAACGTCACCTTCGGCCGGGCGTTCTATTTGAAGGTGCTGAACGAGTATCGCCCCCACCTCATCTTCAGCGTGCACGACTGTCTCAACCGCGGCTACTTCCAGCTCGCCCGCGAGACCCTCGGCGCGGAGAAGGTGCGCTGCGTCACCTACTGCGGCGAATTTTCCGGCGGCTGGGGTTATTCGCGCAACTGGATCGAGCCGAGCGTGGACCTCTATTTTTCCCGCACGACGACCGCGCGCGACTACGCGGTGAAGACCGGCATCGCGCCGGAAAAGGCGCGGGTGCGCGGGCACCTCATGTCGCCCCGCGCGCTGCTCGAGGTCATCCCACCAGGCGAGCGCGGCGCGTTTCGCGAGAAACGCCTCGGCCTGCGCCCCGATCTTTTCACCGTGTTCCTCGCCACGGGCAGCAACGGCGCGAACCATCACGTCGAGCTGCTGCCGGCGCTCGTCAAGCACGCCGACCGCGTGCAGGCCATCGTCATCTGCGGCCGCAACAAGGACACCTATAACGAACTCCTGCACTGGCGCGCCAACCACCCGGAGTTCAATTGCTACCTCGAGGGCTACTCCGAAGTCGTGCATTTGCTCCTGCAGGCGAGCGACGCGATCGTGACTCGCGGCGGCACGACGACCTGTGCGAAGGCGCTGCATTTCCGCTGCCCGATTATCTTCAACGCGTTTCAAGGCATCATGCCGCAGGAAGAACTCACGTGGAAATTTTTCCGCAACGGCGCGGCCTCCGAAAAGATCGAGAGCATGGCCGACTTCACGCGGATCATCGACCAGTGGATGGCCGATCCCTCGGCCTATGCCGGCGTGCGCGGGAATTTCCTGAAGCTGCGCTACGAGGAGGATCCGACGCTGCTCATCGACGAGATCGTCGGCCTCGCGAACGACGTCGCGAAGGCGAAGTTTAAACGCCGCGCCTTCCCGCCGGCCAACGGCAGCGCGCCGGGGTTTAAGTTTCTCGGGTAGGGTGGGCGCATCAGGTGCGTTCCAGCGAGGTCCCCTTTCATGCCCCCGTCCTTCAGCGCCGTCGTCCTTGCCGCCGGGCGCTCGTCGCGCATGGGACGGGACAAAGCGCTGCTGGCCGCGGCAGACGGCCGGACTTGGTGGGAGCAGCAACGCGACCTGCTCGCGCGCGCGGGCGCGACGGAGATTTTTCTATCGGCGCGGGCCGACCAAGCGTGGGCGCAAAACGCCGGAGGTTTCGCCTCGGTGGTTTGCGATGCGGTGGCCGGTCTCGGTCCGCTCGCCGGCATCGTCGCCGGCCTGGAATGCGCCAAGCAGCCGCACCTCGCGGTGCTCGCGGTGGATTTGCCGGCGATGGACGGAGCGTGGTTCGCGGCGATAGGCGCGGCCTGTGCGCCGGGCCGCGGGGTGGTGGGGCGGCGCGGAAAATTCTTCGAACCCCTCGCGGCCATCTATCCGCGCGACTGGCTGCCGCTCGCGCAGGCCGCGCTGGCGAGGAGAGAGCTCTCCTTGCAGTGCCTGCTCGCCGACGCGGTCGCGCGCGGACTGATGCGCGAGCGGGAAATCACCGCGAGCGAATTGCCGTGGTTTGAAAACTCGAACGCACCGGGTTAGGGATAGCCCGCCCTGCCACCTCACGCGTAGCGATCCTCGGTCCATGGGTCGGCGGTGTTGGAGTAGCCGCGCACTTCCCAGAAGCCGAGTTTGTCCTCGGCGAGAAACGTGACCGCCTTCACGAACTTCGCGCCTTTCCACGCGTAGAGTTTCGGGACGATCACGCGCGCCGGCCCGCCGTGCTCGCGCGAGACCGGCGCACCTTCGAACGACGTCGCGATCAGCACGTCGTCGTCGAGGCAGGCGGCGAGCGGGAGGTTCGTCGAATAGCCGTCGTAGCTCGTGAAATAAACGAACCGCGCCTCCGGCTTGGGCTGCGCGAGTTCATAGAGCGTGGTGAAGGCGACGCCGCCCCAGCGGCAGTCGTATTTGCTCCACGTGGTCACGCAGTGGAAATCGCTCACATCCTCGACTTGCGGCAGCGCGTGGAATTGCGCCCAGTCCAGCGCGGTGGGTTTTTCAACGAGGCCGTCGAGCGCGAGCGTCCAGTCGGCGTGGGCGATTTCCGGTTGCACGCCGAGATCCAGGACGGGGAAACCGGCGGTGAGTTTTTGTCCCGGCGGCAAGCGGTCGGCCGAGGGCGCGGAGCGGGCGGTGACGCCGCGGGCTTTTTGTTTCGCGGCCCATTTCTGCTTCGCCTCGATGTAGCGGTCTTTCGACATGCGCGGAAGCTAGCGGCGGGGGTGGAGGGCGCAAGTGCGCGGGGGTGGTAGCGCCGGTCTCCGACCGGCGAGTTGGGCGAGAGAGCCCTTCCTTTCCCGAGGGTCCGGGGCGTCTCCGGACACGCCGGTCGGAGACCGGCGCTACCTTATTTTCCGAGGCGACGGAGGGCTTTGTTGATTTTTTCCAAGTCGCAGATTTCGGCTTGGTAGTCGGGGCCGACCCATTCGCGCCATTCGCGGCCGAGATCGGTGTCGGGCTCCTTCAGGCACGCGAGCATGTCGTGGTAGGCTTCGAGGCCGCCGCAATCCTCGGGCGGGCCGGCGCGTTCGCCGGCGACGCAGAGCGGGTAGCGTTTTCCTTTTTCGGGCGGGAAGGATTTTTCGATTTTGATTTCCACCTGCCAGCCGTCGCCGAAATGGTAGCCGTAGTTGAAGCGCTCGCGCGTTTCGGGGTCGAGGTCGGCGAGCGTCACATCGCGGTCGTCCTCGATGTTCATTTCATCGCGCTTGAGGGGATTGCCGAAACGGAGGTCGTCGAGGTTGAAGGCATGGGTCTGGTAATCGAACCAGTCGAAGGCGATCTGGATGCTGTCGTGCAGGCGGGAGAGCCACATGGATTCGCGCACGAGCAGGCGGCGCCAGGCGCGCGGCTCGGTGCCGACGACCGCGAGCCGCAGCGAGAAGACGCGCTCGGTGGGTTTTTTGACGCGGGCGGCGGCGCCTTCGAGAAGTCCGATCATGGGAGAGCGGGAGTTGAACGGCGCGGCGTGCGCGCGGCAAGAAAAGGCGCGCAGGCGCGGAGTCGGGGCGTGGAAGCCCCCTCCCACTGGGTGGGAGTGTCAGGCGAGTTGCGGAGGGGAGGGGAAGTGGCACGCTGCGGGCATGACTCCACCGACGGATGCACAGCGGCTCGCGGAGCGGCGGCGGCCCGAGGGCGCGCCGGTGATGCGGCAGCGCTGGGCACATTTGCTGTTTCTGCACTGGGCGTGGGAACCGGCGGAGATTCAGCGGACACTCCCGCCGGGATTGACGGCGGATGTTTTCCAAGGGCGCGCCTGGGTGGGGCTGGTGCCGTTTTTCATGGAGCGGGTGCGGCCGCGGGGTTGCCCGCCGGTGCCGGGAGTTTCCAATTTCCTGGAGTTAAACGTGCGGACGTATGTCCACGATGCGCAGGGGCGGCCGGGGGTGTGGTTTTACTCGCTGGATTGCAACCAGTGGCTGGCGGTGAAGCTGGCGCGGGCTTTTTTTCACCTGCCCTATGAGCATGCGGCGATGGGCGCGGGGGTGGACGAGCAGCGTGGCGAGGTGGACTATCGGGCGCGGCGGCGAGGAAGGCCGGCGGAGGAGGGGAGCCGGTTTCTGTATCGCGTTTCCGCGGACGCGGCGAGGCGGGAGACAGTCGCGGGCACGCTGGATTTCTTCTTGGTGGATCGCTACCGGCTGTTCGCGCAGGACGGGCGGAGGGGGCGGCTGTTCACCGGGCGGGTGCATCACGCGTCCTATCGGATCGGGCCGGTGGAGGTGCCGGCATGGCACGATGGGATGCTCAAGCTGGCGGGTTTCGAATGCGGCGGGCGCGCGCCGGAGCACGTGTGCGGGGCTCAGGCGGTGGACGTGGAGGTGTGGCCGTTGGAGCCGGTCGCCGAGGCGGTGAGGAAAAAAGACGAGCTGGGTGCCGCGCTGGGCGAGGGAGTGCCGGTGTGATGCGGCGCGCAACGCGGCGGGGCCGCGCGATCGCGTTCAGGGCACCTCGTAAATTTCCACGAGGGCTTCGCCGGTGCCGCCATCGGCGCCGGAGATTTGCGCGGTGTAGCCGCCGGGTGGGAGCGTGATGAGCAGCGCGGCATCCTTGCTGGCGTTATCCAGGGCGAAGGCGCCGACGCTGGCGAACGTGGGCGCGAGGCCCGCGCTCCAGTTGTCGTTTTCGGCCAGCTTCGTGGCGCCGCTGTAGAGTTCCAGCTTCGGATCGGCGAGGGCTCCGAGCACGGCAAACACCGCGAGTTTCGGGCCGATGCCGCGAATCAAAAGCGTCTTCGCCACGGGGCCGTCCACCGTGAAGCCGGCGATGAGCACGTTGCCGCCGGTGCCGACGAAGTTGCGCGCGGAGACGTTGCTCAGTCGCGGGGAGAAGCTGGCGACCGCGTCGTAAACCTCCAGGAGCGCCACGCCGTTGCCGGTGCCTTTGAGCTGGGCGGTGTAGCCGCCGGTCACGCTGGTGATGAGCGCGGCATCCTTGCTGCCGGAGTTGAGCGCGAAGGCGCCGAGGCTGGCGAAGGTGGGGGCGAGGGCGCTGTCCCAATTGTCGTTCTCGGTTTTTTTGACGGACGCGCCGTCGTAGATTTCCAGGCGCGGATCGGCGTAGAAATTTGGGATACCGAAATCAGCGAGCTTCGGGCCGATGCCGCGCACGAGGAGATTTTTCGCGCCCGTGGTGGAGAAGCCGACGATGAGCAACTGGTCGGTGCCCAGGTTGGTGCGGACGGAGAGATTGGAGAGGCGGGTGGGCTGGCCGGCCGCGCCGACGGTGACCGTGGCGTTGGCGCTGGTGACAGTGCCGGCGCTGTTCGTGACACGGCAAAAATAGGTGTCCGCATCGGCGGCGGAAACGTTGTTGAGGAGGAGGGTGGGGTTGGTGGCGGCGAGGAGGACGATGGCGCCCGCAGCCCGTTGCCACTGGTAGGTGAGCCCCGCGCCGGCGGCGCTCACGGTGAGCGCGACGGTTTGTCCGGCTGAGGCGACGACGCTCACGGGTTGGCCGGTGATGACCGGCGGGCTCTGGGTGACGGTGGTGACGAAGGTGCTTTCGGCGAAATTGCCGTTCACATCGGTCGCGCGCACCGTGATGGTGGCGGAGCCGGAGCCGATGGCGGTGAGGGCGAGCGTGCTGCCGGCGAGGGTGGCGCTGGCGACGGTGGAGTTGGTGCTGGTCGCGACGAAAGTGGCCGCAGCGGCATCGCCGTTGCCCGCGGGGAAAAGGGGCACGACCTTGATGCTGCGAACGAGCACGAGATTGGCGGCGCTCAGGGGAGTGGCGACGAGCGGCAATTGGTTGAAGGTCGAGCCGAGGGTGGCGGTGGCATCGACGACGGTGAGCGCGGCGATGCTGTCGGCGACGCTCATGCCGGTGCCGAGCACGCGGGCGAAGACGGCGAAGCCGCCGTTTTGGGTGTCGAGGCCCAGGGTGCCGGGGCCGTTGTCGGCGAGGTTGACGAACCACTGGCTGGTGGCGCTGTTCGGGTCGTTGCCCAGCTTCGCCATGGCGAGCGTGCCGCGGACGTTGGAGAGCTTGAACTCGTTTGGCACGGCGGCGTCGGTGGCGACGTTCAGGATCGAGGTGCCGGAGAGGGTGAAGCCGCCGCCTTGGATGATGAACCCGGGGACGGAGCGGTGGATGAGGCTGTTCGAGTAGGCGCTGCGGTTGATGTAGTTCAGGAAATTCGTGACGGTGCGCGGGGCGTCAGCGGCGAGGAGGGCGACGTTGAATTTGCCGCGGACGGTGTCGAATTGCGCAACCTGGCCGGTGATGCCGGAGATCGTGAAATAGGTTCGCAGATCGAGGTTCGCGGTGGCGCCGGTGAGGAGGGTTTGGGCGGGGATGGACGTGACGACGGCGGGCACGGCCGAAGTCTGGGCGCGGGCGAACGCGGCGAGGGTCAGGAGGACGGCGGTGCAGCGGAGGAGAAATTTCATCGAGGTTGCCCGGCAATGACGCGGAAGAGGGCCGTCATGTTCCAGACCAAAACGAGCGGAGGAGCGGAGGCCGCGCGTTACGGCAGTTCGTAGACTTCGACGATGGCGGTGCCGGTGCCGCCATCGGCCCCGGAGACTTGCACGGTGTAGCCGCCGGGGGGGAGGTTGATGACGATGGCGGCATCCTTGCTGCCGGGAGTCAGGGCGAAGGCACCGATCCCGCTGAAAATGGCGGTGAGGGTGTCGGGCCAACTGTCATTCGAGGCGATTTTCGCTTGGGACGAATTATAAAGTTCGAGTTTCGGATCGGCTAACACGCCGGTGACGCCGAGCGGAGCGAGGCTGGGGCCGACGGCGCGGATGAGGACGTTTTTCGTGCCGGTGCCGTCGATGGTGAAACCGGCGATGAGCACGTCGGCCCCGGTGCCGACGAGGTTGAGCGCGGAGAGATTGGTGAGGCGGGGGCTGTTGCCGGTGCCGGCATCGTAGGCTTCGACGATGAGGTTGCCGGCGGCGG
>JANYBX010000108.1 GCA_025360615.1 Opitutia bacterium | reverse complement strand
GGATTCGTGGCGCGAGCCGCCGCCTCGCGCAGTTTGTCCTTCTTGCTCTTGCGCTTTCCCTTGAGGCCACCGGTCGAAGGCGGAAGCGCCACCGCTGTCTCCATCGGCTCGAACCCGGCGATCTGTTCGCGCGGCAGAACGAGCCGGTGCCGTTTTTCGATCAGTTGAAAATGCGCGTGCATTTCCGCCGTGATAAAACTGACGGCGACTCCGCTCTCCCCGGCCCGGCCGGTGCGCCCGATTCGATGCAGGTAATCCACGGCGGATCGCGGCAAGTCGTAATTCACGACCACCGGAAGCTGCGCGATGTCGAGCCCGCGCGCCGCGACATCCGTCGCGACGAGCACCTGCACCTTTGACGCCTTGAAATCCGCCAGCGCCTGCGTTCGCGCGCCCTGGCTCAGCTCCCCGTGCAAGGCCGCCGCCTCGACGCCAGCCCTCCGTAATTTGTCGGCGACGTGCTCCGTCGCATACTTCGTGGCGACAAACACCAGGACGCGCGTCCACGCGTTTTCCCGAATCAGATGCCGCAGCAGTGGCGTGCGTTGCGGCGTATCGACCTCGATGGCGCGCTGCAAAATTGCGGGCGTGGACAAATTTTCCGGCGGCACCTCGATGCGTGTCGGCTCGCGCAGCAAATTTTCCGCGAGCGTTTTCACCGCCGCCGGAAATGTCGCCGAGAACAACAGGCTCTGCCGGCGCGCCGGCAGCAGCGCGACGATGCGGGCCAGCTCGTCGGCGAAGCCCAGCGCGAACAACCGGTCGGCCTCGTCGAGAACCAGCGTGGCGACCGAGGCGAGCGAGAGCGCGTTGTGCTCGACCAAGTCCAGCAATCGCCCGGGCGTGGCCACCACGATGTCCGCGCCGCCCCGCAGCGCCATCATCTGCGGGTTGATCGAGACGCCTCCGAAGACGACGACGGTCTTGATCGGCTCCGCGAGAAATTCCGCGTAAACGCGAAACGACTCGCCGATCTGCGCCGCGAGTTCGCGCGTGGGAGCCAAAATCAGCGCGCGCACGCGACGGGGCGTTTCCCGGCGGCCCGTGAGCAGTTGCAGGATCGGCAGCGCAAACGCCGCCGTTTTTCCCGAGCCGGTTTGCGCCGACGCCCACACGTCGCCACCGCGCAAAATCGCCGGGATCGCCGCCGCCTGCACCGCCGTGGGCGCAAGATACCCCCGCGCCGCGACGGCTCGAAGCAGCGGCTCGGACAGGCCAAGGGAGGAAAACGACATGGGCAAATCGATGGAGCCGCGCCTCCGGCATTGGAACAACAAAGCATGCTCTCGCCCCGTGCAGGAGCGCCCTCACAAAAATCGCCCCATCGTTTGCAGTCGGGGTCGTTTGTCGCCAACGGTGCGGCTTTCCCCGCATCGATGCCCTCCCTACGCTTTCTCCGGCAGATGATTTTTGACGGTCGCGGTGCACCGGCTCGGCCCGCCGCGCGACCCGATCCCACGAATTGGTCCGACCTCGGCATCACCGGAAGTTGCCTCGGGCACTCGACGGTGCTGCTGAATTTTTTCGGCGTCACCCTGCTCACTGATCCGGTTTTTTCAAAGCGCGTCGGCCCCGGCTTCGCGCCATTCGTGCTTGGGCCGAAGCGCTACCTCCGCCCCGCGCTGCAGCCGGTGGATTTCTCGCCGCCCGACGTGATCATTTTAAGCCACGCGCATTTCGATCATCTCGACACCGCCAGTCTCCGGAAATTCTCCCGCGACACCCCGGTCGTCACCGCCCGGGCGACCCGCGATCTCATCCGGAGATTTCGCACCGTGCATGAACTGGACTGGGGCCAGAGCGTGACGCTCGCGCCGCGCGGAAAGCCCATCCGAATCACCGCCCTCGAAGTCGCTCACTGGGGCGCCCGGACCATCCGTGATGAGCACCGCGGCTACAACGGCTACTTGCTCGAGCGCGGCGACCGCTCCGTGGTTTTCGCCGGAGACACAGCCTACACGCCGGCATTCGCCCGGTTGCGCGACTTGCCCCAACCGCTCGACCTCATGCTCATGCCCATCGCGGCCTACGACCCGTGGATTCGCGCGCATTGCAGCCCGGAGCAAGCGGCGGCGATGGCGGAGGCAGCGGGCGCTCGCACGTTCGTCCCGATTCATCACGAGACCTTCAAGCTCAGCGCCGAGCCGATGGACCAACCGGCCCGGCGGTTGCGCGCGGCCTTCACGCACGCGGTCCACCGTCTCCTCGCCGTCAGCGTGGGGGAAACGTTTTCAGTTCCCCTGTCCGGGCACGCGAATTCCGCCGCTACCTTTTCCGCAGCAACCCGGCCAGGCGCGTAAACGTTTCCTCCGGGAAACCCATCGCCCGCTTGAGTCGCGCATCGCGCTCGATCGGATTCGCCACGCGCGTGCTCGCGCGCCAGTCGCGCCAGTTCACCATGCCAAACGCCCACATCGCGGCTCCGCTCACCGGCACCGGCACATCGCTGCCATGCAAAATCCGTGCCGCCAATTCCGGCTCCAACATCTGCCGCAGCGCTCGCGGCCGCAGCCGAAAGGTCAGCGCCGCCAGCGCGCTGTTGTCACCGTAAAGCCGGGGAAACCGCCGCGTCATCTCCACGAACACCTCGAAATAATCCGGATCGAGCACCATCGTGCCCGTGCCGCAGTGCGCGGCGATGCACGTGACGCCGATCTCCAGCGCGCGCGTCAACACGCGCGGACTCGCGAGCTGCGGCGCGATCACGGGCATGGTGCGTTCGCTGCCGGTGTGCGCGAGCAGGATGAGGCCGCTCTCCGCCATGCGCTCGAGAAAGCGTGTGTAGCGCGGGTTGTTCCAATCCATGTTCTGGCAGTTGGGCAGGCATTTCAGCATCACCGCTCCGCCGGCGAGACAGCGTTCGAGTTCGTCGAGCGCATCGCGCCGCGCGGGATGAATCGAAACCGCCGGCAAAAATTCCGGGTGCTCGCGCGCGAGCCGCAGCACGAAATCGTTGGGCACATAAAACGACGCCGAGTCCTCGATGCGTTCGCCGTTCTCGTGATGCGGCTCCTCCTGCGCGAGGATCACCGCCGCATCGAGCGACGACTCGCGGACGTGCGCGAGCACCTGCGCAGCGTAGAGACCGTCGAGGTCGCCCTTCAGCGCCGACCCGGGCAGGCCGACCCCGCGCAGCATGAACGGCGCACCATAGCGCGTGAGGCCGCGTGGCCGATACCAGCAGCCCGTGTCGCCGGTGCCGTTACCGACGATGTGAACGTGACAGTCGATTCTCATCGGGCCGGTCTACGCCTCCGCCGCGAGACGCTTGCATTCCTTCAGGTCCAGCTTGCCCGTGCCGAGCATGGGGATTTTCTCCACGCGCCGGATAATCTTGGGAATCCATAGCGCCGCAACGCCCGCCGCCTGAAGTTTCTCCCGCACCTCGGCGGCAGGCAGGTCCCGCGTCGTCAACAGCACGAGCGCCTCGCCCTTCGCCGCGTCTGGCACGCCCACCACGACGACGGCGCAGGCCTCGCTCTGATCGATGGCGAAAACCTCCACGAGCTTTTGCTCCAACGTGCCGTGAGGGATCATCTCGCCGCCGATTTTCGAAAACCGCGACAGCCGGCCCTCGATGAAAAGAAAACCGTCCGTGTCGAAACGCCCGAGGTCGCCCGTCACAAACCAGCCGTCTTGAAACGCGCCGCGGGTTTTCTCCGGGTCGTTCAGATAGCCCTCAAACACATTGGCGCCGCGCAGCCACACCAGGCCCGTCTCGCTCGCCGCCAGTTCCCGGCCGGACTCGGGATCGACCACGCGCACCGTCATACCCGGCATCATGCGCCCGACCGCGCCGACGCGTTTACCCTCCTGCGGTTCACCCGTGGCCGTGACCACCGGAGGATTCGGTTGGTTGATATTCGCGGCGGGCGTGGTTTCCGTGAGTCCATAACCGGCGAGGATTTCGAGGTGAAACGTCTCAAGAAATGTCCGGTATAAATCGTCGGGCAGTTTCTCCGCGCCCGAGACGATCAGGTCGAGCGAGCGCAGTTCGGCGGGCTGCGCCTTCTTCAAGAGCGGGCGCAGAAACGTCGGCGCGGAGAGCACCACGGTTACCTGTTCCTCGCGAATCGAGTCGATGATCCTTCGCGTGTCGAGCGGGCTGGGCACCGTCACAACGCGGCAGCGGCGAATCATCGGATACCACAGCGTGACCGTGAAACCCATACAGTGAAACACCGGCAGGCACCCGAGCAGCGTGGCGCTCGCGGGCAAAATGGAGAGCGAGGAAATCTGCGCGCAGTTGGCCAAGATGTTGCGGTGCGAGAGCACCACCCCCTTCGGCTCGCCCGAACTCCCGCTCGTGAAGAGCAGCCCGGCCTCCGCGCGATCCCCCGTCGTGGGCAGGCCGAGCAGGCTCGCGCACCACTGGTTCGGCAACAGCCACGCGGCGGCGATCCACGGGAGCATCGCGCGTTTGCCACCGCAAGCGGCGAGCTCCGCCGGCAGATCGAGCGTGTGCTCCGGCCACGGAAAATCCTTCAACTTCGCCTTCACCGCATCCGCCGTGAGCGCGGTCGTGACACCACCCGCCCGCAGGCTCGACTCCAGCGCCGCGCGGCCGGCGGTCATGTTGAGATTCACGGGGGTCTTGCCCGCGCACATCACGGCGAGATTGGCAATAAACGCCCCCGCCCCCGGCGGCAGCACGATGCCCACGCGCGACTCCGGCACGGTCGCCCGCAGCCGCCGCGACAACACCGCAGCAGCGGCGTAGAGCTGCGCGCACGTCAGCTCGCGCCGCGCGGCGGTGCGATCCACAACCATGACGCGCCAGGGCTGCTTCGTCAGCGAGCGCACGCACTCGTGCCCGAGATGCCGGCGTAACATCGGCCGCTCCTCAAAGGCCTCCGCCCCGAGATCCATAAGCGCGCGCCGCGCTGAGGCCACGTCGGCTTGGTCGGCCGGAATCGGGGCACCGAAAGCCACGAAGCAGGGCGTGGGCATCAGGCGCGGCGATTTCCAAAGATATTTGTGGCCGGAAAAGGAAAACACCGAGCCCCACAGCCCGTCGATGGCGGCCGGGATGACCGGCACGTTGGCCCGTCGCGCCATCACCTCGAAGCCCTTTTTGAGCTGCATGAGCTGGCCCGTGCGCGAGATGTGGCCCTCGGGAAACACGCAGACCAGTTCGCCCGCCTGGAGCGCTTTCACCGTGAGCCGGATGCCCTCGACCGGGCTGTGCGAAGACACGCCGATCACTCCGCTCCACCGAAACACGAGGTCGAAAAACCAATTCTCCCTCAGTCCCTTGAAACCCAGAAAGCGCAACGGTCGCGGACACGCGAGCTGGAGCACGACGACATCGATGTAGGAAAGATGGTTTGCGATCAGCAGCGCCCCACCGGTGGCGGGAATGTGCGCTTCGCCCCGAGTCCGCACCCGGTAGAGCATCCACGCCAGCGCCCGCGCGACGATTTCGATCGGGTAGGGCAGAAAGGAGCGCCGGGAAAAAATGGAGTGGGGCATAAGCGCGAAATTTTTATGGGGGCGAACGAGAGTTCAGATCAAAGTTATTTCCGGAATCCGAGGGGTGCCTGGCCGCGAATCATCGGGCGGTGCTTTGCTTCGCCGGAAGTTTCCAGGCGCCCGCTCCGGCCTCCAGCTGGCGCAGGGTGGCCAGACAGTCGTGCAGGCGTTTCGGCGGCACGCCGCGGGTAATCTGCGCGACCACGTCGAGATAAAGCGGACGGGCCTTCGCCCAGAGCGCGCGGCCTTCCGGCGTGAGCGACACGCGGTAAACGCGCCGGTCGTCGGGATGGTCGGTGCGGCGCACCCAGCCGGCTTTTTCCAAACGATCGAGCAAGCCCGTGACGTTCGAGCGATCCACGACGAGCAAATCGCCCAGCTCGCGCTGGCTGATTCCCTCGGGCGTCGGCGCGAGGACGTTGAGGACGTTGTATTGCGCGCCGGTCAACCCGAGTGGCCGGAAAAGCCGCGTGCTCTCGCGGAGAAACGCGTCCGCCGTCGCCATCACCGCCTTCGTCAGCTCGTAGCCGGGATCCGTTTGCATGAACGCCGTTCTGCTCGCCATTGTTTATATGTCAACGATTAACTCGGCGCGCCCTGCGCCGCCCGCAAATCGCGGGCGAGCGCGGCGAAATTCGGGAAATCATTTTCCAACCGGCGGGGATCGCGGCGAAATCGCTCCACCTCGTGGAGCGCGCACCGAATCTCGTGCGGCAGGCTCGGCCGGTCCGTCCCATAAACGCGCTGCTTCAAGTCGGCCCGGGTGTAGGGCACGACTCCCCTCGCCTGCCCCTCCGCCCACGCGAATTCGCTCACGGAGGGGTCGCGACCGCAAAGATACCAAGCCTCGACCGCCGGCACCGCGATGCCGATGACCCGCAGCAGGCGAGCCCGGCCGTGCGCAGGCGGAAAGTTTTTCACCGTTTGCCGATACACCGCGCGAAGCTGACACATCCGGCAACGCGGATGGAAATAATCGGGACGGTCGTGATCGTCCGTGTGAACCACCGAATCATCCGCGTCCACGACAACGACCAACGCGGTCGCATCGGTGTTGAAATGGAGATGGCGAAGGACCGCCGGCATGAGCTGCGCGACGTTCGGCCAGCCGCGCGCCCGCAGGCCGGGTTGCACGAATTTCGGCGGCGCCCCGAGGACCGACTCGACCAGCACGCGCAACGCAATCTCGTCGGCAGGCGATTCGCTCAGGATGGCGAGCTTCATCATTCTTCCGGCACCCCGCCGAGGATGCCGCTATACCACATGTCCCCGAGCGAGCCTTCGCGCAGCAGCTCCGTGAGGTCCGCTCGATCCGCGAGCCGCTCGAAGCGCGCTTCGCGCCCCTGCTTCTGCGTAATGACGATTTCCTCCGGATGCTCGCGGAACAAATCCAGCAGATACGGTGAATGCGTGGTCGCAATCACCTGCACCGGCGCGCGCGTCTCATCCGCCGATGCCGGATAACTCAGCCGGTAAAGGGCATCACGCACCTCGCGCAGCATCCGAGGGTGGATGCCGCGATCAATCTCCTCGATACACACCACGGACGGCGGGGCCGGATCGAAGGCGAGCACCAGCATGCCCAGCAGATAAAGCACGCCCTGCGACAAATTTTCCGCCGACACCGGTGGTTCGCTCCCACCGAGCGCCAGCGCCAGGCCGACCCGACCATCCGGCTCATCGTTCAGCACGATGGCCGTAAACTCCGGCAGCAGCCTGATCAACTCTGCCTCCAGCCGCGCAAACTCCCTCGGCGCTCCCTCCCGCCGCGCGGCCAGCACGGCGGCGAGGTTGCCGCCGTTCGAAGCCAGTTCCGCCGCGGACGTTTTCGTGGCCGGCTCCGCCATCGCGCGGTGATCGAAAAGATAGCCGCGAATTCCGGCCAGTTTCGTCTTCACCTCCTGCCACTCCGCAGGCGACGGCGATTGCACGCGGAGCAAATCGCACACGAGATCCGACACGCAGCCGAGGCTCGCACTCACGTGTTCATGCGGCGGATCAAATGCGAAAACGATTTCGGCCCCGCTCG
>JANYBX010000099.1 GCA_025360615.1 Opitutia bacterium | reverse complement strand
ACGAACATCCCGATCAGCCTGACCTCGGTGAATAATTTTCACCTCACCAGCATGCAGGCCTTCCGCGACAAGACGGATGGCTACCAGAGCGTGGTCGGGGCGAAGTGGACGCACGGCGCCCTGAAGGCCGGCGCGGAATTCATCTACAACTGGAACAGCGTGAAACACCGCGCCGTGATCGTCGACACGCGCTTTGCTCCCCCGGCGGCGGCGACGTTCCTGTTCGGTTTCAACAACGGCGGCCAAGCCGACCAGCGCATCACGGGCCAGGACATCACGAGCGCTAATAATTATTATCTGTGGGGCCTCTTCGACAATCACGACTACTCCACCAGCGAGCAAAAAGCGGTGAAGGCGGACGTCGAGTACACGATCGGCCAGGGCTTCCTCACCAGCATCAAGGGCGGCGTACGCTTCAGCGAACGCGATGCACGTTTCCGCGGGACCACGCAGAACGACATCGCTCCCGCCGGCGCCACCGGCGGCGACCGTTTCGCGGCCACGGTGCCGCGCGCCTCTACCATCCCCGGATTCGGCACCGTCAATCCCGACGGCCCGCTCGGCGGCTATGGCGTCCCGCATTGGTACACCGCCAGCCCGGATTTTCTCTACAACAACGTGGGCGCGGTTCGTCAGCTCTTCGGCCAACCGGTGACCGATCCGCTCTTCAATCCCTCGATCGGATTCACCGACACAGAGAAAACCATGGCCGGCTACGTGCAGGCGAAATACGGCGCCAAGCCCGGCGGCTTGCCGCTCGACGGCGTGGTGGGCCTCCGCGTGGTCAACACCGATCAACGACTCATCGGCTACCGCCCCAGCGGCGCTCCGCTCGACGGCTCGGAAGAGCAGACTGATTTCCTGCCCTCACTGAATGCGCGCTTGAAATTGCAGGACAACCTCCAGCTGCGTTTCTCGGCCGGCCGCGCCATCACGCGTCCCGAGTTCGGCGATCTCAATCCCGCCACCACGCTGAACGCGCCCACGACCACGGGTGGCGCGGCGGGCACCGGCAGCGGCGGCAACCCGGACCTCAAGACAGTGCGCTCGGACAACTACGATCTCGGCATCGAGTATTATTTCGCGAAGGGCAGCTACGTTTCGTTGACCGGCTTCGACCGCGAAATCGACGGCTACGTCCAGAGCTTCGCCGCCGTGGAAACGATCGGCGGCGTGCGGTACATCGTCGGCCGTCCGCGCAATTCCGGCAAAGGCAGCCTCAAGGGCGTCGAGGCGAGCTACCAGCACTTCCCTGATTTCCTCCCCTCGTTTTTGAGCGGCCTCGGCTGGCACACGAACGTCACCTACATCACGGGCGACACCGATTCCGAAGATCCCACCTCGACCACGAGTCCCCGGGCCCGCACGCGCTTGGATTATCCGCAGGTCTCCAAGTGGGCTTACAACCTGATCGGCATATACGAGCGCGGCCGTTTCTCGACCCGCCTTGCTTACAACTGGCGTGGCAAATATGTCGACACGTTCAACGGGCCCAACGCGCCCGGCAGCCCGCTCCGCACGATCCGGGTGAAGCCGACCGACATGCTGGATTTCTCGGCCAGCTATCGACTCGGCGATCATTTCACGATCACCCTCGACCTGACCAATCTACTGAATAGCAAATATCAGGATTACTTCAGCAACGACCCACGTTTCGCTCGCGACACGCGGGCACAGGATCGCACCGCGGCGCTCGGCGTGCGTTTCCGGTATTAAGTTGGAAGTCTGTATCCCGCTGCGAGCGCACTGAGACCGGTGAAGTTTGTCGCATGGCATCCCGCGAAGGTGGGATGCCATGTTGGCAAACAGGCCCGGCGCTCTTCTCTTTTTTGAAAAACATTTCTCACGATTTCGCATGAAACCCACCCGGTTCCTCTTTCCCGCTCTTTCTTTTTTTGCCGCCGGCCTCGCCTCGCTCTCCGCCGTGACGGTGACCGTGCGGGTGGATCAGCCCGGCGCCGCGATCAACCCGGCGATGTGGGGCGCTTTTTTCGAGGACATCAATTTCGGGGCGGACGGCGGTCTCTACGCCGAGTTGGTGAAGAACCGCGGCTTCGAATTTCCCGAGCCGCTGATGGGCTGGTCGACGCTGAGTCCCTCGCTCGCTAAAGGCCAGGTCACCGTGCGCGAGGATGGGCCTTTTAATTCCAACAACCCCCATTACGTCCGACTCCAGTCCGAGGGCACGGGCTTGTTTGGACTTTCCAACGAAGGCTTTCGCGGCATCGGCCTGCGGCAGGGCGAGGCCTATGAATTTTCCGTCCGCGCGCGCGCCATCGCCGGCAAGCCGACGTTAAAAATCCAGCTCTACGGGGGCGATGGCACGCTGCTCGACACGATCGAGCTGAAAGATTTCTCCGCCGACTGGAGGAAATACACCGGCACGCTCCACCCCAAAGACACCGATCCCAAGGCGCATCTCGCGGTGCTGATCGAGGGGAAGGGCGGCCTCGATCTCGATTTTGTCTCCCTCTTTCCCGCGCGCACGTGGCAGAATCGCGCCGGCGGCCTTCGCGCCGACATGGTGCAGGCGCTGGCCGATTTGCACCCGGGGTTTCTGCGTTTCCCCGGCGGCTGCATCGTCGAGGGCAGCGTGCTCGCGCGGCGCTACCAGTGGAAAAATACCCTTGGCCCCGTGGAGGATCGCAAGCTGCTCATCAATCGCTGGAATTACGAATTTCTCCACCGGCCCGCGCCGGATTATTTCCAATCGTTCGGCCTCGGCTTCTTCGAATATTTTCAACTGTGCGAAGACATCGGTGCGCAGCCGCTCCCGATCGTGAACTGCGGCATGGCCTGCCAGTTCAACTCCAATGAGCTCTGCCCGCTCGACCAGCTCGGCACCTATATTCAAGATGCGCTCGACCTGGTCGAATTTGCGAACGGCCCGGCGACCAGCGCGTGGGGGGCGAAACGCGCCGCGATGGGCCATCCCGCCCCGTTCAACATGAAGATGCTCGGCATCGGCAATGAGCAGTGGGGCATCCAATACATCGAGCGCTACGAGATGTTCGCCAAGGCGCTGAAGGAAAAATATCCGGAGATTTCCCTCATCTCCGCCGCCGGTCCCGACCCGGCCGACCCGCGTTTCAAGTTCGCGTGGGAAAAACTCCGCGCCCTCCACGCCGATATCATCGACGAGCATTCCTACGCGTTGCCCAATTGGTTTTTCGACAACGCCCACCGTTACGACCGCTACGAGCGCAACGGCCCGAAAGTTTTCATGGGCGAGTATGCCGCGCAAAGTGTCGCCGTGCTGAGCACGAAAAATAAAAACAACTTGGAATGCGCGCTCTCCGAAGCCGCCTTTCTCACCGGGCTTGAGCGCAATGCCGACGTCGTCCGCATGGCGTCCTACGCCCCGCTCTTCGCCCACGTCGATGCGTGGCAGTGGACGCCGAATCTCCTCTGGACCGACAATCTCACCACGCTTCGCACGCCGAATTATCACGTCCAGCGCCTCTTCGCGCAAAATCGCGGCGATCGCATTCTTCCCGTCGCCCTTACGGAAATTCCGCCCGGGGAAACCTCGCGGCTCTATGCCTCGTCCACGCTCGACGACGCCACGGGCACGGTGATCCTCAAGCTCGTCAATGCGACCGGCAAGCCGTCCACGGCCACCGTCAATCTCGCGGGGGTTTCCAAAGTGAGCCGCGGCACGTTGATGGTGATGCAGTCCGCCGATCTCCAGGCCGTGAACTCGTTTGAATCGCCCGACCTCGTCGCCCCGCGTGAAACCCCATTCACGCCGAGCGCCTCGAAATTTGAAATCAGCCTCCCGGCCAATTCGTTCAGCGTCGTGCGCGTGGGCGTGGGGAAATAGCTGGCGCTTGGGTTTCGTCGGCAGCCGAATCCCACCATGATCGCGACGCGCCACTCGACCGTGCGGTGGACGCTCGTTTTCCTTTTCGGGATCACGGCGGCTGCGCTCCCGTCGCGCGGGCAGGGGACGCCGACGTTTACCAACCCCACCGTGCACGATCCTTCCGTCGTCCGCGACGGCGCGACCTTTTATGTCTTCGGCTCGCATCTCGCCTCGGCGAGCACGACGGACTTGATGAACTGGACTCAGCTCACGCGCGACTGGAATGCCGTGAGCAATCCCACCAACGCGCTGATTCGAAACAACAGCCCGCAGGCTGAGTTTGCCGAGGCGATCACCTACACGGTGCCGCCCGCTTTTTGGGCCCCTGATGTGATCAAACTCGGCGATGGGCGCTACTACCTTTATTACTGCGTCTGCAACAATACGTCGAAGAGCGCACTCGGCCTCGCAGTCGCGAACGCCATCACGGGCCCCTACGCAAACGTCGCCATCATGCTCAAATCCGGCATGAGCGGCGTCAGCCCCGACGGGACCAACTACAACAACGCCGTTCACCCCAACGCGGTCGATCCTGCCGTCTTCTTCGACCGCGCCGGGAAGCTCTGGATGGTCTATGGCTCCTATTCGGGCGGCATTTTTATTCTCTCGCTCGATCCCGGCACCGGTCTGCCGTTCGCCGGCCAGGCCTACGGAAAAAAAATGGTCGGCGGCAACAACGCCCGCATCGAGGCCTCCTACGTCATCTACAGTCCCGAGTCGGAATATTATTATCTCTTCCTCTCCTTTGGCGGACTCGACTCGACCGGCGGCTACAACATCCGCCTCGGCCGCTCGCGGAATCCCGACGGTCCCTTTCTCGACGCCGCCGGCAACGACCTCATCAACGCCAAGGGAGCTCCCGGCACGGTCTTCGACGATGCGTCCATTGCGCCCTACGGCGTGAAACTGATGGGCAACTATCAATTCCTCCACGTCGCCGGCGAACCGCAGACTCTCAGCCGCGGTTACGTTTCCCCGGGGCACAACTCCGCCTACTATGATCCTGCGACGGGGAAATATTTCCTCGTGTTTCATACGCGTTTTGTCGGCCGCGGTGAAGTTCACGAGGTCCGCGTCCATCAGATGTTCCTGAGCGAGGACGGCTGGCTCGTCGTCGCGCCCCAGCGTTACGCGCAGGAGACGGTCACCACGGCCGCGGCGAGCCGCGTGGTCGGCGACTATAAGTTGATCAACCACGGCAAAACCATCGCCAGCGCCGTCAGCACTTCGGTGCCCATCACGCTCAACGCCGATTTCACGATCACCGGCTCCGTCGCCGGCTCGTGGCAGTTGTCCGGCGATCACTACGCCACGCTCACGCTCGCCGGGACGACCTATCGCGGCGTCTTCACGCGGCAGTGGGATGATGACAACCAAGTCTGGGTGCGCGCATTCTCCGCGCTCTCCACCAACGGCGTCTCGGTCTGGGGCAGCAAGGTCGCGGCGCTCAACATCAACGAGCCTCCGATCATTCTCGCGCAGCCCGCCTCGCGCACCCTCTCGCCCAACGCCACGGCGGTTTTCACGGCCAGCGTGCTCGACGCGAGCACCTACCAATGGAGTAAGAACGGCGTCGCCCTCGTCGGCGCGACGTCTGCCACCCTCGTCCTCCCCGGGGCGACTGCCGTCAACGCCGGCGACTACACCTGCGTCGCGACGAATTCCAGCGGCAGTGTCACGAGCAGCGCGGCCACGCTCGCTCTCTCCTCCACGCCCGACTTCGGCCGCATCATCAACCTCTCGATCCTCACGAGCCTCTCCAGCGGCGAAGGTTTTTTCACCGTCGGCACCGTGATCGGTGGCGCGGGCACATCCGGCGCGAAGCCGCTGCTGGTGCGCGCGGCGGGTCCGACGCTCGGCGCGGCGCCCTTCAACATTCCCGGCGTGCTCCCCGATCCGAAGCTCGAACTCTACTCCGGCTCCACCGTGATCGCCGCCAACGACAACTGGCTCGGCGCGGCGGCGCTCACGAACGCGTTCACCGCCGTCGGTGCGTTTCCCTACGCGAGCGCCGCGTCGAAGGATGCCGCGTATTTCAACCCCACGCTCCCCGCGGGCGGTTACACGATTCAAGTCCGCGACGCTGCCGCCGCGACCGGCACCGTCATCGCCGAACTCTACGACGCCACGCCCGCCGCGAGTTTCACGGCTTCCACTCCGCGCCTCGTCAACGTCTCCGTGCTCAAGCAAATCCCCGCCGGCGCCACGCTGACCGCCGGCTTCGTGATCGGCGGCGCGACGGCGAAGACCGTGCTCATCCGCGTCGTCGGCCCCACGCTCGGTCTCGCGCCCTTCGCGATCCCGGGCGTGTTGGCCGACCCGAAGCTCGATCTTTTCAGCGGCCAGACCGTGATCGCCTCGAACGACAACTGGGGCGGCGACGCGCAAATCGTGACCGCCGGCAACGTCGTCGGCGCGTTCGCCATGAGTGGCGCAGCGAGCAAAGACGCGATCCTGCTCGTGACACTTCCGCCCGGCGCCTACACCGCGCAAGCTGGCGGCGTGGGCGGCACCGGCGGCCTCGCGCTCATCGAAGTTTACGAAGTCCCCTGATCTCTCCCAAAAAAATATGACCCTCCTCCCCATGCGTCCGGATTTTCGCCCGCGTCATTTTCAAATTTCATTTTTCGCCTTTGCGCTGGGTTTTGCCGCGCTCGCCGGCAGCGCGCTGCGCGGTGCCGATTCGCCCGTGAATCCACTGGCGATCGCTCCGGGGAGTTTCGCGCCGACGGTAGAATCGCTGAAGCGCTACCAGACCCCGGAGTGGTTTCGCGACGCGAAGTTCGGCATCTGGGCGCACTGGGGGCCGCAAGCCGTGCCGCGCGCGGGCGACTGGTATGCGCGCCAGATGTATCTGCAGGGCCACCCGCAATACGAACATCACCTCAAGACTTACGGGCACCCGTCGAAGTTTGGCTACAAGGACATCATTCCCCTCTGGAAAGCGGAAAAGTGGGACCCCGAGGCGCTGATGGCGCTCTACGTGAAGGCGGGCGCGAAATATTTCGTCAGCATGGGCGTGCATCACGACAACTTCGATCTGTGGAATTCAAAATTCCACCGTTGGAACGCCGTCGCCATGGGCCCGAAGCGCGACGTGGTCGGCGAGTGGAAGCACGCCGCCGAAAAAGCCGGCCTGCACTTCGGCGTCTCCGAACACCTGGGACCGAGCTACGCGTGGTTTTCGCCGAGTCACGGCTGGGACCAATACGGCCCGACGCCCGGCATCCCCTACGACGGCAACAACCCCGCCTACGCCGATCTTTATCACCCCGCGCACAACGAGCCTTTCCGCTGGGGCCGCTCGTGGTATGCGAAGGATGCGGCGTGGCACCAGGAGTGGTTCAACCGCATCAAGGATCTCGTCGACCAATATCAGCCCGACCTGCTCTACACCGATGGCGGCATCCCTTTTGAGGAAACCGGCCTGAGCCTCCTGGCGCATTTCTACAATGCCAACCAAGCCGCGCACGCCGGCAAACTTGAAGCCGTTTTCAACCACAAGGACATGGGCACGGGCATTTTTATCCGCGAAGCCGGGGCGCAGGATGTCGAGCGCGGCGTGATGCCCGGAATCAATCCGCTCCCCTGGCAAACCTGCACCTCGATCGGGGATTGGTTTTACAGCGACGGTTTCAAATACAAGACCACCACGGAAATCGTCCACATGCTCGCCGACATCGTCAGCAAGAACGGCAACATGCTCCTCAACGTCGTGCTCTACGCCGACGGCAGCCTGCCGCCGGAGCCGCGCCAGTTTCTCGACGAGATGGCCGCGTGGATGGCGGTGAACGGCGAGGCGATCCACGGCACGCGCCCGTGGAAAAAATTCGGCGAAGGCCCGACCGTGGCCGCCGCCGGACATTTCAAGGAAGACACCGCCTACACGCCGAAAGACATCCGCTTCACGACGAAGGCTGGTGCGCTCTACGCGATCACGCTCGGCATTCCCGGCGGCGAAGTCCGTATCACCTCGCTCGGTCGCGATGCGAAAATCGCCGAGGAAAAAATCGCCTCGGTCCGCCTGCTCGGCAGCGACGAGAAGCTAACTTGGACGCAGGAGCCCGATGCGCTCGTGATCAAAGTGCCGCCGCAATTACCGACGCTGCACTCGGCGGTGTTTCGAATCGCATTCGAATCCTTGCGCTGAGCGAGGACGTGTCCGAAGGCGGAAGTTCGCCGGAAAAAAGATGGCGGAGGAGGAGGGATTCGAACCCCCGGTGAGCTTGCGCCCACGTCTGATTTCAAGTCAGGTGCCTTAAACCAACTCAGCCACTCCTCCGGGGAGATTCGCCACGCTGGGAAGCGGCATTTTGAACGTCAATCGCGGATCGGCCGCCGTCCTGCGGGACCAGCGCCGGGAAAAAACGAAGAAGAGCCGCCTACCCCTAGGCGGCTCTTCACCTGACACTAGCACCATACAAACCATTGAACGTGGCGGCAGACGCAGTCTCGGTGCGGATGGTTCAATTTTAGCCGTGGAGCCGTGAGAGTTTACACGGCTGTAACATTTGCGCGCGTCGCTCGGATCGTGCCGCCGGGCGGGAATACCATGGGACTTGCGCGCGGCGCGTTTGACCACTCCAACGTTTTCCGTATCGACGAGCCACCCGCGCTGAGAACCCCGACCGCTCATGACCAAGGCAAACTCCACCGTGCCCACGCATCGCGCCATCGCGCAAGCGGTCGGAGCCGCGCCCTCCACCGTGTCACTCGCGCTGCGCAACGATCCCCGCGTCGCCGGAAAAACCGCGGAGAAAATCCGCGCCGTCGCCCAGAAGATGGGCTATCGCGCGAACCCGAGCGTCTCGATGTGGATGGCCCACGTGCGCCGCACCCGCAGCCCGCGCTTTCAGGAAGTCATCGCGTATATTCACACGATTCCGCCCGAGCACTCCTACCGGCGTTACGTCCCATTCGACCTCTACCGCAAGGGTGCGGGCGAGCGCGCGAATCGGCTGGGTTATCAACTCCGCGATTTCGAATGGCACGACAAGGGCATGACCAGCGCCCGCCTGCGTCGGATCTTCGAGGCGCAGGGTATCCGCGGCCTCATCTTCGAATACTCCGACTTCGAGGAACGCCAGCAGACCACCCTCGATTTCGACTGGACCGCGCACTCGGCGATTTCCCTGGGCGCACCGCCTTCCGACATTCCCATCCACAATGTCTCCTCCGACTATTTCGGCGGCGCGATGGCGGGCTACCAGAAACTGGCCGCGCTCGGCTACTCGCGCATCGGGATGTCGCTCCACACGTTTTCGGATCGCAGCATCGATTACGAAGTGTCGGGCGGATTTTTGTGCGCGCAGTCGCTGCATCCGAACGTGGCGCGGATTCCGATTCACAATATCGACGTCGTCCAAGGCTGGGACCGGCGCGGATTTTGCGACTGGTTTGAGCAACACCGCCCCGACGCCGTCGTGAGTCCGAACAAGGAAATCTACGAGTTCATGCAGCACATGGGACTGAAGGCACCCAGAGATGTGGGCTGGGTGAACTTGATCAAACCCACCGGTTCCGAAGTGACGGGTCTGGACCACCACCCGGAGCAACTCGGCGCGGCCGCCGTTGATCTGCTGTCGAGCGTGCTCTGCATGAATGAAACCGGGAAGGTCGAGTTCATCCGTCGCGAGTTGATCGAGCCGACGTGGTGCGAGGGCAACACGGTCCGCACCATCGGTCCGCCCGCCACGCCCGCGAAAGATTCACGCGATCTGCCGCTGCGCGTCTATTCGCGGAATCGCGACTGGCAGGCGGCGGGGCAGGACCACGACAGCCGGATGCGCTAGCGGCAAAGCAGCGCTCGAAATCGAGCGCTCACCGCCTTGGCAGCGGAGCCGATTTCCTCAAATCGAACGTGCTCGATTTCGCCAGCTTTGCGCGCGGATCGGATTGCGCGTGGCTTCGCGGCGGTCGCTCCCGGTGTCCTGCAGCTCGGAGCTTCTTTCCCCACCCCCGCAGATTCATTCCCCAATGAACTATCCGATGACTACACCCATACCCGTCGCGCAGCATCCTGTGCTTCTCGCCTCCCCTGCTCCCATGCGGCGCGTTTTCCCCCTCAATATTTCCCGGCGGCTGGCGGCGTGCGCCTTCATCGCCTCGTTTGTCACGCTCGCCCAGGCGCAACCCAGCGCGCCGGCTGACAAGAAAAACGTTTCCCCCGATGGCTCCACCGTCGTGCTGTCCCCGTTCACGGTCGAGGCCGGTGGTGACGAAGGCTACAAGACCCGCAACGCCGTTTCCGCCACCCGCCTCAACAAAGCGCTCGTCGAAACGCCGATGCCCATCGAGGTCGTCACGCGCGAATTCATCGAGGATACGGGCGCGACCAATCTCCGGGACGCGCTGAAATACAGCGCCGGAGTCATCACCCGCTCGCAAAACGACGCCTATGCCGCCTCGGCCAACGGTGCCAACAACACGCTCGCCACCTCCCTCGGCGGCGGCGCGAGCTCGCTCAATGCGCAGAACCCGCAGGGCGTCACCGCGAATTTCGGCGGCGCGACCTTCAAGATCCGCGGCTACGTCACGCCCACGACGCTGCGCGACGGCTTCATCAAGCGCACGCAAACTGACGCCATCGGAATCGACCGCCTCGAAGTCGTGCGCGGCCCCTCGGCCCTGCTCTACGGCACGGGCAGTTTCGGCGGCATCGTCAACGATCTCCCCAAGCGCCCGCTCGGCGTTCACCGCGACTACGTCGAATTCGGCGTGGGCGACCGCGATTACCTGCGAGCCGCGTTCGATTCCACCGGGCCGATCGGCGGCCGGGAGCTTTCCTACCGCCTGATGGGCGCCGCCCAGACGGTCGATGTCGATCAGACCGGTGTCGGCACGGCGACCACGCGTTTCCTGGAGCCGGTGGTGAGCTATCGCCCATTGGAAAACACCCGCGTGTTGGTCGATCTCGAACTGATGAACTACAAGGAGACCGGCAACGGTTTCCAACTGATCCACCAAATTTTCACACCGAACGCGTCGGACATTCCCGCCGCCTATCCCCTCGATGGCAGTGCCCTCACTTATGACGCTAGCGGCAAAGCCATCCCCGCCGCGGGCCGCCTCGATCCTCGCAAGGCCAAGCTGAGCGGCGAGGACACCTACGCGAAAACCGACAATTACAACCTGCAGGTCGACCTCGAACAGAAGATCAACGAGCACCTCTTCCTCAAGGGCGGCATCAACTACTACAAGGCCGACAATTCCCTTCGCCAAGTCGGCGCGCAGCTCCAGGTGCAAACGCCCGGGCTCAGCAACCGCGTAAGCGTGCGCGCCAGCGACTGGGTGAAATTCTCCGGTCTGTCCACGGTCGTCACCGAACGCTGGCGGAAACCCATCCTCGCCCGTAACGGCGTGATCTACACCGAGCGCGCGTTGATGGCCTACGAATGGCAGCGCAACGAGACGGACGACGAGAGCATGCAGAGCCGCATCGAACTTCACGGCACGTGGAATCTCCTCGGCGGCACCCACTCCATTCTCCTCGGCCGCACCGATCTCAAACGCGAACAGTCCACCAAGGTCTGGCAGCAGGTGGATTTCAACTACCGCTCGCCCACGGATTTTTCGCCGATGAAATTCGGCGAAGTCCAGAAGGATGCGGCCAGCACGCCCCAAACTCCGCTCCTGAAACAGCCCGGCTCGAGGAATTTCGATTGGGAGCAGGGTTCCTACGCGGTTTTGAACAGCTCGTTCTGGAGCGACCGCGTCAACCTCATCGCCGGCGTGCGCCATGACCGCGCCGACGCCCGCATCCACAACCTCACCGCTGCCGACACGCTGAACAGTATCACCGACCGCTCCGCTTCCACGAAGGATGCGCCCAACAAGAACAGCAAACAGCTCGGTCTCTCCGTGAAAGTGACCGACGGACTGTATGTCTTCGGCGATTATTCCGAAGGCCTGATCCCGAACTACGGCGTGACCGACGGTAACAACCGCCCCTTCGCCCCGACGACGGCGAAGAGCAAGGAAGTCGGCCTCAAGTTTGACCTCTTCAAGGGCAAGCTTTCCGGCACCATCGCCGCGTTTCAAATCCAGCGCCAGAACGCCCCGCGTCTGACGTGGTGGGCTCCGCAGGAAAAACTCCCCGGCCAAGTCGGTGCCTATGATCCGTCGAAGCCGACGGTGCAGCTCGGCTATCTCCCAGGGAAATTCGTCGCCACCGCCAATCCCGCGACGCTCTCGGCCGTGCTCGCGCAGACCTTTACCGTCAACGGCGCCACGCGCACCGGCGCCGACCTGCTCGCCAGCGAAGGCGGCTACTACATGAAGCTACCCCAGCTCGCCAACGGCACCTACGATCCGGCCAGCCCCGGCTACCAGTTGCTCTCCAGTTTCTTCGACTGGATGCGCGCCACGCGCGAGATCAACGACATTGGCTGGGTCTTCAACACCAGCGGCCAGGACGGGGTGAAACTCGTCAATGCCCCCGGCATGTATTCCGGCGGCACGTATATCCCGATGGAAGACCAGTCCAAGGGCGTGGACACGCAGATGGTTTTCTCGCCGACGAAAAACCTTCAGGCCGTTTTCACCTACGCCTACACGGTCCGCCGCCAGACGGTCGGCTACAAGTATGTCGACACGCCCTACTACAATCCGTTTTCGATGTGGTATTTTCCCGAGCTCTTCTGGGGCACGATGGATTTCCGCAAAGTTGAAGACGCCTACGCCGATCCGAAAAAGCCCAGCACCTTCAAGTCGATCCCGAGTCTCGTCGGCGAAGGCCGCGGTCTCGACGATCAGCCGAAGCACACCGCGTCCATCTGGACAAAATACACCTTCGACCACGGTGTCCTCAACCGCTTCGGCATCGGCCTCGGCTACACTTACACGTCATCCCAAGAGTATTACAGCGGCTATGCGCCGGACGGAAATGCGATCCTCTTCCAAAACGGTGCCACGGCCAACGACGTCGTCTCCCTCCGCACCAAGGCCGCGCACAACTACGACCTCGAACTCGTCTACCGAAAGAAGTTCGCGCAGAAGTATGATTGGAGCATTCGCCTGAATGTCGCGAACGTCCTCAACGACCGCGATCTCTACGGAAAGCTCTGGGCTCCCGGTCGCTCATTCAAAGTCACCAACTCGATCTCGTTCTAAAAACCTCACCCTGCCTGAGTCCTCGGAGTTCTCGTCCCTTGCGAGAGCTCCGAGGCCATCTTTTTTCCGCCCCCCACTATGCCCGGCGTTTCCATCCACTCCGCACCGGCTCCGGCGGGCTCGGCCGCGCGTCTTCCGTTTCGGGAAGTTGCGAGCTACTGTGTGGGCGCCGTCGGCTCGAACGTCATCTACGCGCTCGTCGCGACTTACCTGATGGTGTTCTACACCGAGAGCCTCGGTTTGAAGGCCGCGGCGGTGGGCACGCTCCTCCTCGTCGTGCGCGTGTGGGACAGTGTCCTCGACGTGCTCATGGGCATCCTTGTCGACAACACGCAAACCCGCTGGGGCAAATTCCGTCCCTATCTGCTCTTCGGCGGCGTGCTCACCGGCCTGTCCGCCGCCGCGTGTTTCATCAGCCCGGATTTTTCCGAGGCGGGCAAACTCATCTACGCCTACTGCACCTACATCGTCTGGAGCATGTCCTACACGCTGTGCGACATTCCCTTTTGGTCGCTCACTCCGGCCATGACGAACGATGCCGCTGAGCGCACGCGCGTGACGGCGGTGTCGCGCACCGGCGCGCAGTTCGGCTATTGGATCGTCTTCGTCGGCGCGCTGCCGGCCGTTAAGTTTTTTGGCGGCAGCTGGGCGCTCGTCGGCGTGCTCGCCGGCGTGATTTGCACGGTCTGTTTCCTCGTCGCGTTCTGGAACGTCCGCGAGCACTGCGTCACGCCCCGCCACGAAAAACAAACGCCGAAGTCCGCCCTCCGCTTCTTCATCGCGAACCGCCCGCTGCGCTGCCTGATGCTCGCCTGCCTGCTCCTCGAAATCGTTTCCAACATCCGCGGCGGTTTCACGTTTTACTTCTTCAAATATTATCTCGGCCGTGAGGATCTCATCCCTTGGGGGATGGCCGCGAACATCACCATGGTGATCGTCGGCTGCATCCTCTCGCCGATGGTCGCACGCCGCTTCGGCAAGGTGAAAACGGTCATCTACGCCTACCTTCTCGCCGGCGCGGCCACGGTGCTGATGTATTTCGCCGGGCACGGCGTGGCGGCGTTTTTGGTGCTCACCGCCGCCGCGGGATTTTTCGATGGCGTGGGCAACATCGTCCGCAATTCCTGCCTCGCCGACTGCGTGGAATACGGTGAATGGAAAACCGGCAACCGCGCCGAGGGCTTGGTTTTCTCCGCCAATATTTTCAAGAGCAAGGTGGCCTCCGGTTTCGCCGGCGCCATTCCGGCCTTTCTCCTCGCGTGGATCGGCTACGTGCCGAACGCCGCGCAGTCCGCCTCGACGCTGCACTGGATCGCGCTGTTCTTCACCGCGATCCTCGGCGGAGCCACGATCGTCGCGATTATCCCCATGCTGAGCTACGAGCTGAGCGAAGATCGCTACGCGAAAATCGTCGGCGAGCTGAACGCGCGAAAACCCGCCTGATCCTTTCTCCTCCGCCGCGCCTCTTCGAGGCGCGGACGTGGAGCTACCCCAAAAAATAAACCCCAACCCCAACATGAAATCCGTTAATACCCCCTCGACCGGATGCGCGGCTTCGGCCGCAGGTTTCAGCCCAAGCAACGCCAGACGATCCCACTCCCCGCTACGCTGTGTGCTCCTCGCGGCGATTTTGTTTGCGGGAGGCGCTGCTCTCGCGCCCACCGCTTCCGCCCAAGCGGAGAAACCCGGCGCATGGGACACCCTGGACCTCGTCAGGACCGCCCCGACCGCCACCACGGATTTCGACGGTGCCTATCCGATCGGCAACGGCCGCCTCGGCGCCAAGATTTTCGGTGGCGTCGCCGCCGAAAAGTTCTGCCTGAACGACACCACCTTGTGGTCGGGCGGACCCGCCAACTACGCCAACGCCACCGCCAAGACCCTTCTAACCCAACTGCGCACGGCGCTCGCCTCGGCCGACTACATCTCGGCCGACAGCCTTTCGCGCCAGCGGGCGGGGAGTAAGGACACTCAATCCTACCAGCCGCTCGGAAACATGTATTTGGATTTCCCCTCCCACACCTCCTACACCAATTACACGAACACGCTCGACTTGGATCTCGCGATGGTGACCACCACCTACGTTTCCAACGGCGTCACCTACACCCGCGAGGTTTTCGCCAGCTACCCCGATCAGGTGATCGTGATGAAGATCACCAGCAGCACGGCCGGAAAGCTGACTTTCACCGCGCGCATGGACACGCAATTGCAGGGCGCGGTGAGTGCGGCGGGTAACGACATCATCGTCACCGGGCGGGCCCCCGTGAACGTGAACGGCACGGCGACGTGGGATGCGACCAAGGGCATGCTCCTCGAATCGCGGCTCCACGTGCAGAATAGCGGCGGCACCATCGCCGTCAGCGGCTCGAACCTCCAGATCACGAATGCGAATTCCGCGGTCCTGATTTTTTCCGCGGCCACCAGTTTCAACGGTATCGACAAGGAACCGGGCACGCAGGGCCTCAATCCCTCCACTATCGCCAAGGGTTACTTGGACAAGGCGAAGGCGCTTTCCTACGACCAGATGCGCCTGAATCATCTGACCGATTACCAAGGCATGTTCCGCCGACTCTGGGTCGATATCAACGGCGAGACCCCCAATAAATATGCCAAGGCCTACCAGTGGGCCCGCTACAACCTGATCGCCTGTTCCCGTCCCGGCGGCGGCGCGATGCGCAACGAGCAGGGCATTTGGAATCAGGATGTCGTGCCGCATTACCGTTCCAATTTCACGCTGAACGAAAACCCGGAAAAATATTACGTGCTGGCCGAGGCAGCCAACATCGGTGAAACGGTCTCTCCCCTGATCAAGTTTGTCGGCGACCTCGCCAAGACCGGCGCCGTCACCGCCACCACCAATTTCGGTTTTCCGGGCTGGGTCACGCATCACAACTCCGACATCTGGGCCATGTCCACCCAGGCCACCGGCGACCCTGCGTGGGGCGACTGGCCCGTCGGCGGCATCTGGCTCTGTCAAAACGTGTGGGAGCGCTATGCCTACAGCCTCGACCAATCCTATCTGAGCGGCACCGCTTACCCGCTCATGAAGGGCGCGGCGCAATTCGCGCTCAGCCTGATGGTGACCAACAGCAGCGGCCAGCTCGTCACGTCGCCCTCCACGTCGCCCGAGAATCATTTCCTGTCGGGCACCACGCGCGTCGCGGTCAGCACCGGATCGACCGCGGACATGGCGCTCATCCGCGAGCTGTTTCAAAACTGCATCAAGGCGTGCAATGTCCTCAACACCGATGCCACGTTCAAGGCGCAGCTCGAGACCGCACTGACGAAGATGCTTCCATTCAAGGTCGGCTCGCAGGGCCAGTTGCAGGAATGGTCCGTGGATTTCACCGAGTGGGAACCCACGCACCGGCACGCTTCCCATCTCCTCTCGGTCTGGCCGCTCAGCCAGATCACCAGCAAGGACACGGCGCTGTTCACGGCCGCCAAGAAGTCGATGGATCTGCGCGGCAGCGGCGGCTACCATCCCGACAAGCCCGGCATGTGGGCGCGGATGCTCCAAGGCGACAAGGCGCTGGCCGCGTTTACGACCACCTATCCGGTGCTCTACGACACTCCTTTCGGCGGTTTCGCCGAATTGCTGCTGCAAAGCCACGCCGGCGCCATTGACCTCCTGCCCGCACTGCCCACCACTTGGACCAAGGGCAACATCCTCGGCCTCCGTGCGCGCGGAAATTACGAGGTGGATATTCACTGGTCCGGCAGCGCGCTCATTAGCGCCACGATCCGGTCGTTCAGCGGCACCGTGCCCGCCGTGAAGGTGAAGGGCGTGACGATCAACCCCACCACCGACTCGCGCATCACTCTCGTCATGCCGAGCGGCACCGCCGTCGTCGCCCAATCCGAAAACGGCACGTGGGATGCCGCCGGCGTTTTTGAAACCACCAATGCCGGCTGGACCGGCACCGGCTACGTGAATGCTGGCAACGCCGTCGGCGGCTATTCTGAAGTCACCGTCAACGTCCCGACCGCCGGCAGCTATGCGATTGATTTCCGTTTTGCCAACGGCACGACCACGGATCGTCCCGCCGATCTGCGCATCAACGGCACACTCGTCCAATCGGCCGTCTCCTTCGCCGGCACGGGCGCGTGGACGACTTGGAACGACGTGGTCGTCACAAAGACGCTCAACGCCGGCAACAATACCATCCGCCTCACCGCCACGACGGCAAACGGCTGCGCCAACTTGGACAAGGTCACTGTCCAATAAATAAAACGCGCGGCGAATTTCCACGGATCGCCGCGCGGCTTCCTCGATTTCATGGTTGAACCTTCCTCCCGCCCCGCCGGCCGCGAACGCCTTTCCCTCGACCGCGGCTGGCGGTTTCACCTGGGGGACATTCCGTTTCCCGTCATCCGCGGCCACCCCGATTCCTACAGCAGCGCGAAAGCGGGCCGCGCGTTCGGGGCGGCCGCGCCCGAGCACGACGACACCACGTGGCGCGAACTCGATCTTCCGCATGATTGGGCCGTCGAGGCCCCTTTCGATCCGCAGGAAAATCTCTCGCAGGGATTCCGCCCGCGCGGCTTCGCCTGGTATCGCCGGCACTTTCCGCTCGCGCCGTCGGATCGCGGGCGCCACCTCGAACTTCAGTTCGACGGCGTCGCGACGCACTGCACCGTCTGGGTCAACGGCACCCTCGCGCATCGCAACTGGTGCGGCTACACGTCGTTCACGATCGATCTCACGCCGTTCGCACTCTTCGGCGACGAGTTAAATCACATCGCGGTGCGCGTGGATGCCAGCGCCATCGAAGGTTGGTGGTATGAAGGCGCCGGCATCTACCGCCACACCTGGCTCGTCAAACGCGATCCCATTCACGTCATCACCGACGGCCTCTACGCGAATCCCGTGCAGCGCGCCGATGGCGCCTGGGAAATCCCTCTCGAAGCCACGCTCGCCAACAGCGGCCACCGCAGCGCCAGCGTGCTCGTCGATTTCCTCCTGCGCGATCCGGGCGGCCACCCCATTGCCAGCACGCGTAGCGAGGCGCACGTCGAACCGCTCGGCGAAACTGTCGCACGCGCCGCGTTGTCCGTCACCTCGCCGCGCCTTTGGAGCGTCGACGATCCCGCGCTCTACAGCGTCGAAGTCGTCGTCCTGCGCGAGGGCGCCGAGATGGATCGCACCGCCACGACCTGCGGGTTTCGCACGCTGCGCTTCGACGCGGACCACGGATTTTTTCTCAATGGCCAGCCGTTGAAATTAAAAGGCGTCTGCTGTCACCAGGACCACGCCGGCGTCGGCGTCGCGCTGCCCGATGCACTCTGGGAATTTCGCGTGCGCCAGCTGAAGGAAATGGGCGTGAACGCCTATCGCTGTTCCCACAATCCACCCTCGGCCGAATTCCTCGATGTGTGCGACCGGCTCGGGATTCTCGTGATGGATGAGAACCGCCATTTCAACTCCACGCCCGAATACATGCGCCAGCTTGAGTGGCTCATTCGCCGCGATCGAAACCATCCCAGCGTTTTCATGTGGTCCGTCTGCAACGAGGAGCCGATGCAGGGCACCGAGGTCGGCTACGAAATGGTGCGGCGCATGACCGCCCTCGTGAAACGCCTCGACCGCACGCGCCCGGTCACCGCCGCGATGAATGGCGGCCTGTTCAACCTTGTGAACGTTTCCCAAGCGGTCGACGTCGTGGGCTTCAATTACCAGATCGAGTTCTACGACCGCTTCCACGCCGCGAATCCGAAGCTTCCGCTCACGAGTTCCGAGGACACCTCGGCTTTCATGACCCGCGGCGAATTCTTCAGCGACAAAGCGCGCAACCTTCTCTGCTCGCTCGATACCGAGCGCGCGCCGTGGGGCGCCACGCACCGCGAAGCATGGAAGGCCGTCGCCGAGCGCCCCTATCTCGCGGGTGGCTTTGTGTGGACCGGCTTCGACTACCGCGGCGAACCCACGCCACTCCAGTGGCCCTCGGTCTCGTCGTTCTTCGGCTGCATGGATCTCTGCGGCTTTCCGAAGACGGCTTTTTTCATTCATCAGGCG
>JANYBX010000089.1 GCA_025360615.1 Opitutia bacterium | reverse complement strand
GCCGACGGCCCGCAGCGCGGCGGTGCGGAAGATCGCGTTCGCGTCGCCGTACACGTTGCGAATGCCGGCCAGCGCGTGCGGCCCGCCCGTCGGCCGGTGCGCGTATAGGTAGCTCGCGGGTTGGTAGTCGGGCGCGTCCGTGTCGAACGCGAGGAAGTAGCACGTCATCGCCGACAGGTTCGGGTTCCGTCGCATCCCGGTGACGAACTTCGCGATCATGTCTGGGCGGGCGAGGTTGTCTGCGTCCACCGGGATGAAGAACTCGCCGCGGGCGAGTTCGAGGCAGCGGTTGCGGGTCGCCCCGATGCCGGCGTTCGCCTGGCGCAAGAAGGTGAATGATGGGTAGCGCGCCCGCATCTCCTCGAAGACTTCCACGGAGGCGGTGTCGGTCGAGCCGTCGTCGATGACGATGAGTTCCCACTCGGCGGGGGGCAGGGTTTGCGCGGCGAGACTGGCGAGGCAGAAGGCGAGGCGATCGGCGCGGTTGTGCGTGCAGACGACGACGGCGGCGATGGGAGCTGGTGGATGGGCGAGGGGCGTCAAGGGACGGACCGGTTAATCCAGATGGTGTTGTTGAGCGTCGTGATGAGCTCGTGGGGCGTCCCAGCGGTGGCGTGCTGAAAACTTTCGGTGCAGCCGGGTTTGATGCGGTCGTGCAGTTCCACGGTCATGAGGCGGACCAAGGGCAACCATGTCTGCGGATCGGTGGCGAAGATTTCGCGTTCGGCGCCCTCGATGTCGAGTTTGAGAATGTCGATGCGCGGGAAGCCGGAGAGCTGGATGAGTTCGGGGAGAGTCATCGCGCGAATCGTGGAGCCGGAATCGAGCGCGGCCTGGTCGGGAGCGCCGACTTGGAAACCCCAGGGTTGGTCGCCGGGATTGGTGACGACGACCTGACCGCTGCGGTGAAACACGGCGGCGTGCAGGGGGCGGATGGCGGGGATTTTTTCGACGTTTTTGCTGAGCTGCCGGAAATTGGAAGCCTCGGCTTCGATGGCGAGGATGCGCGCGCGGGGGTATTTCAGCGCGTAGTAAAGGCTGGAGCAACCGATGTGGGCGCCGGCGTCGATGATGTATTCGGGAGACGCGCCGGGTTTTTCCGGGAGGAGGTCGCCGAGAAGCATCACCTGCTCGAAAATCCCGAGGTCGGTGTGGCAATCCCGGAGCGAGACGCGGAGGCCGCGACCGATGGCGATGGAGGCGGGTGCGGTGGCGCGACGGGAGCGGCGAAGCTTGGCGAACAAATATTCGAAGGCACCGACAAGGCTGAGCGTGGCGAGCGCGCGGCCGAAGAGATAGGGCGTGCGGAGCAGCAGGAAGCGTTCGTCGAAAAGAATTTTTCGGACGAGTTTTTCGCGCAGGGGCAAGGCGGGCGGCGAGCTCATGGTTTCTTCGCCTGAAGGACGAGGGTCTCGAAATTATTGGCCTCATGGCCGATGACGAGGTGGTGTTGCTCCAGCGCGCGCAGGTCGGGAACGTCGCTTTCGCCGGGAGCGTGGCGGCGGATGTGGGTGAAGCCGGCTTCGGCGAAAAGCGCGGTGAGCGCGGCCTCATCGTAGAGGAACTGGTGGCCGTGATCGTGAAAGAGACTGTTGATCACGATCACATCGGCGGGGAGGCCGGGAGCGAGGCGGTTGTGCTGCGCGGACCACGCAAGGTAGCGACGCTCGGTGTCACCGGTGGCGGCGTAGAGTTTGAGGACGTTGGCGAGGTCGGGTGTGGCAATGCGGATGAGGCCGCCGGGGGCGAGCACGCGAAAACTTTCCGCGAGCAGGTGGCGGCCGGCGGCGAGCGGGATGTGCTCGATCATGTGCTCGGAGAAGACGCATGAGAAGACGCCATCGGAAAAAGGAAACCGTTTCGTCGCGTCGAGGCGGGCCTTGGGCCAGCGCTCGGGGAGGAGATCGGTGTTGAGCCAGCCGGGAAGTCCGCCGCCACCCGGGCCGGAGCCGAGCTGGAGTTTCGCGGGCGAATGAGTGCGCAGGTAGCGGGCGATGTTGGCGGGAGTGGCCGCAGCGAGCACGAGGCGGCGCAGGGAAAACCAGGCGCGATGCAGCGGGGCACCGACGAGTGGCGCGCGAAAAATGCCGGAGCCGAGGCGGAGGAGGGGTTTCATGAGACGGCGGCGAGACGATCCTTGAGGCGGTTAGACGGACGTTCGATGAGATACCAACTCGCGGTGGCGGCGGTGAAGGAGATCGCGAGCAGGAACGCGACGTGGAGAGTTTCGCTCGGAAAATACGAGAGCCGGTAGTGCGTGAGCTGGCGGAGGAGACGCGGCGCGAGCCAGTGGGCGAAGTTGTGCGTGAGGTAAAGGCCGTAGCTGATCTGGCCGATCCAGAGGAGCGGGCGCCACGTAAGCAGCGCGCCGGTGGCACCGGTAAAACCGCGCGCGGCGGCGTCAATCACGGCGGCGAAGGCGAAGGCTTGGAGCGCGGGGGAGAGGACGCGCACGGCGGCGTGATTGGCGGGGACGCAGAGAAGAATGAGGGCCACCGGGAACAGGGCGGCGACGCCGAAGCGGCGCCAGCGGGCGCTCGCGGCATCGTTGCGCTCGTGCCAGAGGAGGCCGAGTAACGCGCCGGCACCGAGCAGGTCGAGGCACGAGGGCGTGATCGTGATGAGTGCGACGGTGTTTTCAGGAGCGAGGAAGAAACACGCGGCGCGACTCAGCGGGCCCGCGAGACAAGTGACGACGATGGCAGGTCGGAGCCACCGGAGAGGGAGCAGGAGGATGAGCCAGGGCCAGACGAGATAAAACTGTTCCTCGACGGCCAAGCTCCAGAAGTGGGAGAGGATGCCGGGCCACTCGTTGCGGACGGCCATGAGAAAGTTGCTGCCGTAGAAAAAATGCCACCAGAACGTGGCGCGCGCCGACTCCATGTTGAGGAGCGCCGCGATGACGAGCACGGCGTAGAAGGCGGGGAAAATCCGCAGCGAGCGGCGGATGAAAAACTGGCGGACTTCGCCGCGGATCGTGCCGGTGCCGGAGGCGATCCGCGCACGGGAGCGGAGCAGAATACCCGTAATCAAAAATCCGCTAAGGACGAAAAAAAGGCGAACGCCGGTGCGGCCGAAGTCGGGGGCGAGCGCGCTCAGCGTGGGCGAGAAATGCGAGAGCATGACGGCGAGCACCGCGAGGGCGCGGAGGGCGTCGAGCTGGATGAGGCGGGCGGACGGAGCGGGGTAGGAGGAAGACAAACGAGGGAAACTGGGCTTAGCAGAAGCGAGGCGCGCCGAGTGAATTGAGGTAGGGAGGGTTATCCTTAACCCGCCGTTGCGACTCGGGATGCTCGTGCGGCCCGAGCGCAACCGGCGCGTTAGGGATAACGCGCCCTACCGGCGCTGCCGCGCCATGGATTACGTTTGAACCGAAGGTTGTCATCACATCGTGCAGCTCCAGTCGGCGACGAGGCGGAGGCCGCCGGTTTTATCGTGCTCGACGCTGGAAGGAGTCGTGGGGCCGGAGCGGACATCGAACTGGGCGCAGGCGGGCAGATCGTCGAGGCCGTTGAGCTGGCGGGTGCGCGAATAGAGATCGATGCTGTGCGGGCCGGGCGTGAGATCGCAGCGGGCGAGGCGCAGGACGGCGCGGGCGCGGGCGCCGGCGGGGACGGAGAATTTTTCGCCGAGGATGTCGCTCTCGATCGCGGCGAGACGCGTGCCGGAGGCGGAGTTGAGACCGACGCCGAAGGCGATGCCTTCGGTGGCGGAGCGCGATTCAAATTCGAGGGCGATCTCCCACGGCTCGCCGTGGCGGACGGGTTCGTTGCGGTTGATGACGAGCTGCGTGAGGGCGATGGCGAAGCCGGCGCGTTCGGCTTTTTTTATTTCGCGGAGGTCCACCGTTTGCGCGGCGGTGGGCGAGTGTTGGGCGAGGTAGCGAGCGATGGTGTCCTGGGCTTCGCCGGCGTGGCGGAGTTGGCCGCGCTCGAGCCAGAGGCATTGCGTGGCGAGCGCGCCGACGGAGGCGAGGTTGTGGCTGACGAGGAGGACGGTGCGGCCTTCGCCTTTGGCGATCTTGTTCATCTTGCCCATGCACTTCGCCTGAAAATCGGTGTCACCGACGGCGAGCACTTCGTCCACGATGAGAATCTCGGGTTCCAGGTGCGCGGCGACGGCGAACGCGAGGCGCACATACATGCCGCTGGAGTAACGCTTCACGGGCGTGTCGATGAATTTTTCCACTTCGGCGAAGGCGACGATCTCGTCGAACTTCGAGCGGATCTCGGCGCTCGTCATGCCGAGGATGGCGCCGTTGAGGAAAACGTTTTCGCGGCCGGAGAGTTCGGGGTGAAAACCGGTGCCGACCTCGAGCAACGATGCGACGCGGCCGCGCAGGACGGCTCGACCGGAGGTGGGCTCGGTGATGCGCGAGAGCAGCTTCATGAGCGTGGATTTCCCCGCACCATTGCGACCGAGAATACCGACGACGGCGCCGGGTTGCACGGCGAAGGAGACATCGCGCAGCGCCCAGAATTCGCCGGTGGGCGCGGCGGCGGCGCGACCGCGAATGCGATCCATGAACTGGTTGAACTCCTGGCGAATGGTGCCCGCGCCGATGGCGCCGAGGTTGTAGCGTTTCGAGAGGCCGGTGACTTCGATGATGGGGCGGCTCATAGCACGTCCACGAAGTTTTTCTCGGCGCGCTGGAAGGCAGCGAGGCCGGTGAGGAGCGCGAGGAGCGTGGTCGCGACCGAGAGCACGTAGTAGCGGAGATCGGGCGCGGGGGTGTGGAGCAGCATGTGGCGAAACGCCTCGACGGGCATCGTCATGGGGTTGAGCGCGGCGACGAGTTGGAAGCGCGCGGGGACGCGGGCCAGCGGGTAGATAATCGGCGTGGCATACATCCAGAGTTGGATGAGAAAGGTCGCGAGCACGGCGAAATCGCGGAAGCGCACGGTGATCGCGGCGAGCCAAAGTCCGACGCCGAGACTGAGCGCGGCGACTTGCAGGAGGACGAGGGGCAGGAGCGCGGCGGTGGGGCTGAGGCCGAAGGTGGCGGCGTCGTTGGTGAATTTGTAGATGACGAAAAACGCGGCGAAGCTTCCGAGTTGGATGACGAACGCGACGACGTTGGAAAGAACGGCGGAGAGCGGGACGATGAGGCGGGGGAAATAAACTTTGCCGAAGAGGCCGGCGTTTTGGACGAGGCTGGAAGACGTGGATTGAAACGTTTGCGCGAAGTAGCTCCACGGCAGAAGTCCGCAGAGATAAAACAAGGTGGGAGGCACGCCGCCGGTGGGGATGCCGGCCATACGGTCGAAGACGAGCGTGAAAACAAACGTGGTGAGCAGCGGCTGGACGATGAACCAGAGCGGGCCGAGAATGGTCTGTTTGTAGCGCGCGACGATGTCGCGCCAGACCATGAGCCAGAGGAGATCGCGGTAGGCATAGAGATCGCGCCACGGGGTGAAGCGAAAGCCGCGGGTGGGCTCGATGATGGTTTCTTCAGAGGGAGACATCAGGGGAGCGCGGGGGAGACACGGTCGGGGTGGAATTGGGCGAGCGCTGTAGCTGAAGGAAAACCTCTTCGATTTCCTCCAGCCAGAGGAGTTTCTCGTAGAGGCTGAGTCGGGCTCCCTCGCGCAGGGTGTTGGCTTCGGCTTGGGACCAGCCGCCGAAATCGTCGGGAAGTGCGGCGGGTTCAGGCATCGGGTTGAGCTTTGCCGAGGTTGGCGAGATCGAGCAGATCCTTGTCGCGGCCGGCGGCGCGCTTCATGGCGAGCAGGGTGGGCAAGCAAACAAACGGGGCGCTGACGCCGGGGAATACTTCACGGCGTAGCGCGCGGGTTTCCTCGACGGCGAAATCGAATGGCTCGCTCACAAAAACATCCACGGGCGTGCGGCGGTGAGCGTCACACCAAAGTTGAAGCACGACCATGTTTTTGTCCCGAATCCACGATTCACGCAGGGTGCGGTCGGCGAATTGCGCCGGGGTGATGGGGATGCGGGGCAGGAATCCGGCCGCAGCCAGCGCGTGCAGGGCGTTCTCGATGTTGCGCGGCTCAAGGGCGATGACCAAGTCGAGGTCATTGGTGGCGCGCATGTAGCCGTGGGCGTTGACCGCGAGCCCGCCGACAACCAGATAACGCACGCCGGCAGTGTTGAGAGTTTCGACGACGAATTTGATGCTGCGGACTTCCATGGTTCAGGGCGTGAGGAGTGAATCCAGCCGGGCTTTCCAGGGCGAATAGGAAAAGGCGCGGGCGCGGGCGAGGATGGCGGATTCATCCCAAGGGCGCGTGAGGGCGGCGATGCACGCGGTGGCGAGCGCGGGGACGTTGGCATACTCGGCGAGCATGCCGGTTTCGGGGGTGATGACTTCGGGGATGCCGCCGGAGTCGGCGCCGAGACAAGGGCGGCCGTGGGCCATGGCTTCGAGGAAGACGAGGCCGAAGCCTTCCTTTTGGCTCGGCAGCGCGAAGAGCCGGCAGGCGCTCAGTTCGGCGGCGAGCTGAGCGTCCTCGACGAAACCAAGGAACTCGACGCCGGCACCGAGCAGGCCGTGTTGCTTGGCGAGCGATTGGAGGCGGGGCAGATCGTCACCGCGCCCGACGACGCGGAGCGTGGCGGCGGGGAGCGCGGCGCGCACGGTGGGCATCGCGGCGATGAGGTGATCGACGCCCTTGTAGCTGTCTTCCCGGGTGAGGCGGGTAACGCAGAGGATGACGGGTGGGCAGGTGGCGAGCGGAGCACCGGGGCCGATGGCGAAGAAGGGGTCGAGGGCGTTCGGCACGACGACGAGGCGCTCGGGCGGGAGGGGGCAGTTTTTCAGCAACTCGCGGCGGGTGAAATCGCTCACGCAGAAAATTCGCTCGGCTCCGCGCAAAGCGATGCGCTCGGGCAGGGAAAATTTTCGCCAGACCTCGATGCCGTGCGCGATGAGGCAGTAGCGCAGGCCGGGGCGAATTTTTTGCGCGGCCCACGCGACGGGGAGTTGCGCGACGTGGCCGCAGACGATGCGGCCGCAGCCACGGCTCATCGCAAGGACGCCGCGGATGAAACGGAATTTGTGGCGGTTGCAGACGAACCAGTCCGCGAGGACGGGATTGGCGTAGCGGCGGAGGTCGGAGGAATCGACGAGGGCGTCATTGAGGGCGACGATGCGGACGGTGCTGCCCCGCTCGGCGGCTTGTTCGCAGAGTGCCTTGAGGTAAAGTTGCAGAATGCGCGCGATGCCGCCGCCCGAGGAAAAAATTTCCGGCGCGAGCAGCAAGGTGGGTTTGGGACGCGGGGCGTTCACGCGGGGGAGGAACGGGGCGGGCGGTTCACGAACGCGATCAGCATCGCGAGGCTCCAGACGCGCGACCATTCGCGGGTGTCACTGCGCGCGAGAAAGCCCTGCCAGTGGCGTTGCACGGCGTTAGCGTCGAAGAGTCCGCTGCGGGTGATGCTCGCGGCGCTGAACGTCTCGTCGAGGAATGGGCGGAATTCACGGCGCATCCAGAGTGGAAAGGGGAGCGTGAAGCCGCGCTTGCGGCGGGCGGCGAGGCCGGGCGGGAGCACGTCGTAGGCGGCGGCGTGCAGGACGCTTTTGGGTTGGCGCGGGTCGAATTTGAAAGCGGTGGGTTGATGCCAGAGCCACTCGATGAGCGGGCGATCCACGAAAGGCACGCGCAATTCGAGCGAGTGGGCCATGCTCATCACGTCGCTGTCGCGGAGGAGCACATCGGCCATGTAGGTGCGGAGTTCCCAGGCGCTGACAGTGGAGAACGCATCGGCTCCGGCGAGCTCGGCGCGGAGCTCCGTGAGCGCAGGATGAAAGGGGGAGCGGGCGTCGGCAGTGGCGCGGAGGTCGGCGTGCAACAGCGTGCGGCGCGAGGACGACGAGAAGACGGCGCGCTGGAGGGCGGCAACTTCCTGGCGGCTGCGAGCGTGGCGGAGAATATCGGCGAGCTTGCGCGCGCGGGTGTCGCGGCGGTGGAGCGAGCGGAGAATGATTTCGCGCGTGAAGCCCGGCAACGCATGCCAGCACGGGAGCCAGTGCGCGAGGCGGGGCGTATGGCGGAACGACGGGTAGCCGCCAAAAAGTTCGTCGCCGCCGAGGCCGGAGAGCGCGACAGTGACACCGCCGGCGCGGGCGGTCTGGCTGGCGTAGTAGGTGTTGAGGCCGTCGCCGGTGGGCTGGTCGAAGGCGGCGAGAATTTTCGGCAGGTCACTGGCGACTTCCGCGCCGCTGAGGATGCGGGTCTGGTGAACGGCGCCGAGGTGCCGCGCGGTTTCCTCGGCGTAGTTGGTTTCCGAATATTCAGGCTCGGAGAAGCCGATGGAAAACGTGCGGAGCTTCGCGCCGGTGACGCGCGTCATCAGGCCGGCGACGACGGCGGAATCGAGACCGCCGGAGAGAAACGCGCCGACGGGCACATCGGCGAGCACGTGGGCGCGGATGGAATCGTCGAGGCGGGAGCGGAGTTGATGGACGAATTCCGCGCGGGTGGAGCAGAGTTCTGAGGGGGCGGGGACGGCGCCGAAACTCCACGTCGGGCTGAGCGTGAATTTTCCCTCGTGAAAGGTGGCGGACTCGCCAGGGCGCAGGCTGAAGACTTCGCGATAAATCGTGCGCGGCGCGGGCACGGCGAGCCAGGCGAGGTAGTCGGAGACGGAAAGCGGATCGACCTCGGCGGAAAATTGGCGGGAGGCGAGGAGGGCGCCGAGTTCGGAGGCGAAGAGGAGGCGCGCGCCGTCGTGGCGATAGTAGAGCGGCTTGATGCCGAAGGGATCGCGCGCGAGGAAGAGCGTCTGTGCGGCTGAATCCCATACGGCGAAGGCGAACATGCCGCGCAGGCGTGCGAGGCAGCCCGCGCCCCACTGGCCGTAGGCGGCGAGGAGGACCTCGGTGTCGCACTCGGTTCGGAAGGCCCAGCCGGCGGCGGCGAGCTCGGCGCGGAGGGCGCGGAAGTTGTAGATCGCGCCATTGAAGACGAGCGTGAGCCGGCCGTCGGGCGTGCGCACCGGCTGGTGGCCGTGGGCGAGGTCGAAGATCGCGAGGCGCCTCATGCCGAGCGTGGCAGGGCCGCTGGTTTCGCACCCGGCATCGTCGGGGCCGCGGTGCAACATCGCGGCGCACATGCGGTCGATGGCTTCGGCGCGGACCGCGGGCGCGATGCGGGGATCAATCAGGCCGGCTATGCCGCACATCGTGGAATAAGAAGAGGCGAGTGGGGCCGGGCGGGACGGCTTCGCCCCGTCGCTTCCACAGGGAAAGCAACCGCGAAACGGTCGGGGGCGGGGTGGCCCATGGGGGTTAAGGCGCGAGGAACTTTCCCCGCGTGAAAAGAGAACAAGGCGGGGGCCGGAGTGACGCAACTCCGTTGATAGCCGCTGAATTCACGCGCAAATCGAGCGCGCGATCTCGTCGGCTTTGGTTGCGCCGACCAGCAAGGCGACGAGGCGCAAACCGAAATCCAAGGCGGTGCCCGCGCCGCGCGAGGTGAGGAGGCGGTCGTCGGTGACGGTGCGTTCGTCGGCGAGGATCGCGCGAAGTTCGGCGGCCACGGAAAAATGCGCGGTGTAGCGACGCCCGGCGAGCAGGCCGGCGTCGTGCAGCACGGCGGGGGCGGCGCAGATGGCGGCGAGCCAGCGGCCGGAGGCGTGCTGCGCGCGGACGAGCTGGATCACGCGGGGATCAGCGCGGAGGTGGCTCACGCCGGGGCCGCCGGGCAGGAAGACGCAGTCGAATTCACGGGCGAGGGCGGCGGTGAGCGTGG
>JANYBX010000073.1 GCA_025360615.1 Opitutia bacterium | reverse complement strand
GATTCTCATCTCCGCCGGGGGCCGCACCCGCTTCCAGCCAGCCACGCGTGCGACCGGTCTCCGGGTCATCATCGCGCTCATCGCGTCCGCGCTCGTCGCCTTCGCCGCCGATTGCAGCGGGCATCCGTTCGACGCGAAAATCGACGCGCGCAACGACCTCGATTTTTCCATGTGGCTCTCCCACGAGACCGGCACCCTGACCGCCGCTGACCAGCGCGATCTCACCGAGGCGCGCCAGCAGATCAAATTCGCCGTGATGATCGACTCTCCCGGCCTCCCCGCCGCGGATTTCAGCCGCGCGGTCTATGCGGAAATCCACCGCCACACCGTGCGCCAAGTATTGCTGCGCGGCATTGAGCTTCAAGCCGCGCACATCACCGAGGAGATCGACCGGTTGGCCGATCGCGACGAACGCTACCGCCGCATCGATGCCACTGTGCTCTCGCCCGAGGCCCGGGAATTCCTCGAAGGTTTCAACGCCCGCATGGCCCAGCGCCGCGCCGACCTGCAACGCCTGGAGGATCGCAAGACCGTCGTGCTCGCTCATCCGTAGTCACCCAACCGAGACCAGTGGACGCGAGGTGCCCTCACCCCGCCTAAACGTCGCTGGAGAGTAGCGCCGCGTCTCCGACCGGCGTCCGTTTTAGGCTCGGGCCTGCCAGTGGGCGGCGATCAACCAAAACCTCGCCGGTCCGAGACCCGGCGCTACCATCACGATCCCGTCGTTCGCGAGGAGAGTCACCCCGCCCACATTTCAATTGGGTGCCGGCCGCAGGCTCATGTCTCGAATGCCTACCCCTTCGCTGCCGTCGCATAACGCGCGATGATCCCGTCAAACGACCCGTTGCTGAAAAACGCCACCACGCGCGGCTCGCCCGGCGGCAGCGTTTCGCGCACCAGCAAATCGAGCAGCGCGGCATTCGTGTCCGCCGTGCGCGCACTCACGCCCTGCGTTTCGAGATGTTGCACCACCGCCTCGGCGTCGAACCGATCCTCCGCCTTGAGTTTGTCGGAGCGACTCACCGCCCCGAGGTAAACATCGTCCGCCAGCGCGAGCGCGCGCGTGAAGCCGCCTTGCAGCGCCTTCGTCCGCGCCGTGTTGCTCCGCGGCTCAAACACCGCCGTGAGCTTCGCTCCGGGAAACCGCGCGCGAAACGAGTGTAGCGTCTCCGCCAACGCCGTCGGGTGATGCCCGAAATCCTCGATCACCGTCAGCTTGGCCGTGCTCACCAAAATTTCCTGCCGGCGTTTCACGCCGCGAAAACGCGCCAGCGCGTCGAGCTTCAGCGTGGTGGGATTTTTCTCGTTGAGCGCCAGTCCCGCCGCCGTCGCCGCCATCGCCGCGTTGCGCGCGTTGAAGAGCCCCGGTTGCGACCACTTCACCTCCGCCCAAACTTGTCCGCGCCAGAGCAGCGTGAAACTCGCGCCCGTGGCGTCCTCGGCGAAGTCAACGATGCGCACGTCGTTTCCCTCGGTGGTTCCGACGCGCACCACCCGCGTCCACGGCAGCGGGCCGAGCGCGCGGAGATTGTCGTCGTCGCCGTTCATCACGATGAAGCCGTTGCGCGGCACGATGCGTGTCAGGTGGCTGAACGTGCGCTGCACGTCGGCCAGATCGCGAAAAATATCGGCGTGGTCGAACTCGAGGTTGTTCAACACCGCGATGTGCGGCGCATAGTGGATGAACTTGCTGCGCTTGTCGAAGAACGCGCTGTCGTATTCGTCGCCCTCGATCACGAACGGATCGCCGGCCGCGCCCAAGTGGTTGCCCACCGGCGGATCCTGCGGCACGCCGCCGATGAGAAACCCCGGATCGCGACCGTTTTCCCGCAGGAGAAACGCCGCGAGCGCGGTGGTCGTCGTCTTCCCATGTGTGCCGGCGATCACGAGATTGCGCCGCGTTTTTAAAATCGAATCGTGCAGCAGCGCGGGCAGCGAAGTGAACGCCAGCGCGCGGCTTTCCAGCAGCCATTCGACCTCGGCGTTGCCCCGCGACATCGCGTTGCCGATCACGACGAGATCGGGCGCCAGCTGCGCGAGCCGCGCCGGATCGTAGCCCTCGTGCAGCGTGATGCCCGCCTCGGCGAGCACCGTGCTCATCGGCGGATAAACCCCGGTGTCGGCCCCGAGCACCTCATGCCCGGCCGCTCGCGCCAGCAGCGCCGCATTCCCCATCGCCGTCCCGCAGATGCCCATAAAATAAATCCGCATGACTCGTGATCCTGCGCGGGCGCCGCCGCGAATCCATCCGAATTTAGCGTCGCGGGAGACGGCACCACCTCGCCGCCCCGAAAACTTCCGTGGGAGTGGCGGGCCAACCGCCGAGACCATCGGGCTCAGCGGTCTGGGTGTGGCTGGAAAGCCGCCTCTCCAAGTTTATCAGCGGCACCACGAGGAATCCAATGGCATCCCGGACTTAGTTACCGCGCGAAATCTCTCTGGATTCTTCACTGCGCTACGAATGACATACGCTCGATGGCACGCCTGTTTCTTTTCCTCTCCGTTCTCGGCAAAGTCCTCGCTCTAGTGCTTTGGATCCGCCATTTGCCTCCGCTGTTCATCGCAGGAGCGTTCATTCTTCCGGACCTTTTCGCGCTCTACCATCTCCTCGCTCCGTCCGCCCAGGGTTTTTGCCGCGTCTTCACTCGCTTCGAAACGACGCGCTCGGAAATCTGGCTCACGATCGACAATGGCCCGGACGAGACCGACACACCGCAAATCCTCGACCTGCTCGACCGTCATTGCGCCCGCGCCACGTTTTTTGTCATCGGCCAGCGCGCCGCCCAACACCCCGCTCTCATCGCTGAGATCCTGCGCCGCGGACACGACCTCGGCCACCACACGCACACGCACCCGGTGCGCACCTTTTGGTTCGCCAGTCCCGCCCGGGTCCGGGCTGAGCTGGATGACGCGCTATCAGCCCTCCGCGCCACGGGCGCGCAAGTTGGTTGGTTTCGTCCACCCGTCGGCATAAAAAACTTTTTCCTCGCGGATGCCCTGTCGGCCCGCGGCCTGCGCTGCGTGGGCTGGAGCATCCGCAGTTACGATTCCATTTCCCGCGACCCGCAGAACGTGGCGAGGCGGGTGATGGCTCAACTCAGGCCCGGAGCGATCATAGTGATGCATGAGGGCGAGCGGCTCGATCCACGCTTGCGCTTGCGAGCGCTGGAGATCGTGCTCGACGGCCTCGCCCGGAGAAACTTCCGGTGCATTCTCCCCGACCCCGCGCAAATGCGCTAGGCGGCGCGCGCCGCCGCGAAGCGTTTGCGGAGCCGGTGCATCACAAATCCCACCATGACAAATAGCGCGCCCGCGAAAAGCAGAGCGCGCCAGTCGCCGCGCATGAAGGCATCCCCCGCCAAAATCGTCGCGCTCAGGAAGGTTCCTTGGACGAGCATCGAGACCAGCATGTAAGTGCCAAACGGCACCCGCGCGAGCGCGAGCAGGAAGCTTTGGAGAAACACCGGTGGTCCCGGGATGATCCGCACCAACAGCGTGAATTCCCACGCGGTGCGGTCCGGCAGCGTCGGCACGGCATAGCCGAGGCGCCGCACGAGACGCTCCATCGCCGGCCGCATCGCCCGCGCAGCGACCCAGTAGCAGCCCGCCAAATTCACCGCGAGGGCCAGCGTGGCGCACGCGATCACGCCCCCCACTCCCATCGTCGGTCCGAACACGGGACCGGCGACCACGTTGAAGGCCGACTGGGGAAAACCCACGGCCGGCAACACGGTCATCGCCAAAAAAAACGGCCACGGTCCGGCGTCGCGAAAGAACGCCACGCAACGCCGCACCTGCGCGCCCGCATCCAAACCATACGCGAGCAGCCCAACCCCCACCACGATCGCGCCCAGGCCCACCGCCGCGATCACCTGCGCTCTCCGGGAGATCATGGGGCCGGCCACAATCCTTCCGGGGAACTGCTGCCGTAAACCCGATTAAACATCGGCGTCGCCATCAACGTCGTCGTGATCGCCATGAAAACCAGGATCGAAAACAACGTCGGCGTGATCAGCCCGCGCTCCAATCCGATGTTTAAAATAATCAGCTCCATCAAACCCCGCGCATTCATCAAGGAACCCACGCCCATCGATTCCTGGTGGGATTCGCCGCACGCCCGGGCCGCGACATAACACGCCCCGGCTTTACCCACGATCGCCGCCGCCAGCACCAACGCGGTCACCAGCCACAACGAGGGATCGTTCACCAGGTCGAAGCGGGTGTTGAGCCCGGAATAAATAAAGAAGAGCGGCAGCAACAGGCTCGAAGTGAGCGGCTCGATCAGCTCCACAAGGCGCTTCGCAAACGCGCCCCGCGGCACCGCCGCCCCGAGGAAAAACGCGCCAAACACCGCGTAGAGCCGGATCGTGTCCGTAAACCACGCCGCGAGCATCAACCACACCATCACCCAGCCCACCGCGAGGCGTTCTCCCGCCGGACCGCGCCCGGCGAGAACGACGATCCTCGCCAGCAGCCACCGTCCGACCGTGAACAGCAGCAGCACAAAAAGCCCCGCGCCCCCAATCGCCATCACGGCGATCCAAGGATCATGGCCGAGGCTCGCGAGCACGAGCGCCAGCACGCCCCACGCCGCCGCATCGTCGATCGCACCCGCCGCCAGTGCCAGTGCGCCGACCGCCGTGCCCGTCAGGCCGCGTTCGAAAATAATGCGCGCCAACATCGGAAAAGCCGTGATCGCCATCGCCGCGCCCAGGTAAGGCACCGCTTGGATGGCCGTCACGCCCGGCGGAAAAAAGCCGCCGCGGTTCAGCAACACCCACGCGATGCCACACCCCAGCGCGAAGGGCGCGAGAATCCCCGACGCCGAGATCGCGACTGCGCTGCGTAATCGTGAACGCACGAGATCAAACCGAAAATCCAAACCCACCGTGAACATGTAGAGCGCGAGTCCCAGTTGCGCCCCGGAAAACAAGATGGGCCGCGACGCCGCCGGGAAAAACGCCTTCTGCGCTTCCGGCCAAAGATAGCCGAAGAGTGACGGCCCCAACAACACGCCCGCGATCATCTCCCCCACGACCGGAGGCTGCCCCACGCGCGTCACCAGCCAGCTCACCGCCCGGCACACCAGCAGCACGGCCGCGAGCTGCAGAAAAAAACGCACTGAAAGATCGAAAGCTGACATGGGTAACGCAGTCTCTTGGTGACGCGGTCCGCCACCGACAAGGGCAATCTGCCGCCAAAATGGGGCTTGCTGCACCCGGCGCCGGGAATTTCTGTCGGCCCGCGCTTCTCCGTTTCTCCTATGAAAAATCTTCTCCGACTCACCGCCCTGTTTTTTTTGGCCACTGGTGCACTACCGATTCCGGCGACCGCGAAAGAAAAACCAAGCGCGGCGGCCCACACCGCCGACGGCGAGGCGGCTGGCATGGTCCCCGTTCCCGAGGGCTTGAAAGCGAGCGACGTGCAACGCTCGATCCTCGAAGCAGCCACCAACCGCGGCTGGGCGATCAAAAGCCGCGACGATGGCAAGGTGACGATCTTCCTCGAAAACGGCCGATGGATCGCGGCACTGGCTCTGGTTTACGACGAAAATGAAGTCCGGATTTACTCGAAATCCACGCGGAATGGAAAGCCCAGCCTGCCCGAAGACTGGATCAAATACATCAAGCAGGACCTGACCAAGAGCCTGAACACAAAAGCGTATCTGAAGTAACGGTGCGGCCGTTCCCCTCCGCGATTCCCGCCCATGCCCTCCGCTGCCGCCGCCCACGACCTCTTTCCATTCGCGGTCGAATTTGGCCAGCCGGCCACGGCTGAAATGTCGCGCGAGCGCGGCCCCGGTCTCGCCCTCCAGCTTCCTCTGCTCGGCGGTGTCGCCCGTGAATCGATTTTTTCCGGACGCGGCGAGGTCTGCGCCCTGCCCGGACTCAGCCTGTGGAGCTCCGGCGATGTGACGATCGGCTGGGCCACGGAACGCGTGCGCGACGAGAGCCGCCTCGTCCCGCAGACGCATGCCCTCTACAGCCGGATGCTCGCCGCCGCCAAAGACCGGCACATTTACCGGATTTGGAACTACGTGCCGCGCATCAACGCCCGCGCCGGCGGCTTCGAGAATTATCAGGCCTTCTGCGAGGGGCGCTCGCTCGCCTTCGAGGAGAAACTGGGGCGCGCGTTCCCCCAGATGTTGTCCGCCGCCTCCGCCGTCGGCACCGAGGACGGCTGCCTGTCGGCGATCTTCGTCGCCGGCACGGCCGCGCCCCGGCACGTGGAAAATCCCGAGCAGCTCCCGGCCTACCGTTATCCCGCGGAGCACGGCCCGCGCTCGCCAAGTTTTTCGCGGGCAACCGTGGCGCAAATCGGCGCCCGCCGTTTCACATTTATCTCCGGGACCGCCGCGATCAAAGGCCACGCCACCGTCGCCCCCGGGGCGTTGCCTGAACAGCTTCGGTGCACGCTGGACAACCTGCGGCTCATCTCCCGCGAGTCGGGCACCGGGGAACTCTTTAACGCGGCCGAGCTCCGCGAGCGGCACTTCAAGGTTTATCTCCGCCATGCCGAGGACTTCGCTGCGGCGAAAAACTTTCTCGAAGGCGAACTCCTCCGCCCCTCCGACGCCGTGTCCTACCTTCAAGCCGACATTTGCCGCGCCGCGCTTAACATCGAGATCGAGGCGACCCTGGTCGCGTGAACGTCACCCGCGCGCGAGCAGCTCACGCAACCGGCGCGTATCGGTCTTGCCCCGCGCCGTGAGGGGAAACTCCGGCACCACGAGCATCTTCTTCGGGATTTTCCACGCGGCGATTTTCGCCCGCAGCGCTTCGCGCAGCGCCGGGCCGAATTCGCGACTGGCGACCACCGCGGCCAGCGCGTCCGCCCGCTCCGGATGCGGCGCGACGAAGGCATCGTTCACTCCGGGCAGCTCTCTCAAGGCCTGCTCAATCTCCGCGGGATCGATTCTGCGCCCCGCGATTTTTATCATGCGACCGGCGCGCCCGAGCAGGACGAGTTCGCCCGCGGCGTTTAACTCGCCGCGATCCGCCGCTCGAAAAATCCCGCGGCCCGCCACCGCCGGGCTCGCCACGGAGAATCTCCCCCCGGCACCGAATCTTAGCTGCACGCCATCGAGCGGAGTGCCCACGCTCCGGCCCGTCCATCCCGCCTCGCCCGTGCGGTCGTAGGCGATGCCGCCCGTCTCGCTCGAGCCGTAGAAGTTGTGCACCTTCAGTCCAAACCGCCCATGAAAAGCCTGCGCGATTTCCGGCGTGAGTGGCGCGCCCGCGGAAATCACCGTGCGCAAACTTCCCAACCGCGCGCGCGGGATTTCCGCCTCGGCCAAAATGCGCAGCAACGCCGGCACCGCCGGAAACACCGTCGGCTTCCACTCGGCGATCACCTCCGCCAGCACGTGCGGCAGCACCACGCCACCGCTCACGATCACCGTGCCTTGCGCGAGTAGCGGCACCACCACGTTGCCCAGTCCATAGGAGTGGCCAAAGGGAACGCACCCGAGATTCACATCGCCGGGTCGGATGTCCATTGACGAGCACACCTGCCGCCCGTCGGCGACGAGCTGCGCATCCGTGAACCGCAGCGCTCTCGGCGCGCCCGTCGAACCCGAGGTCAACTTGATCAGCCGAAACGCCGCCCGTCCCGCCGTGCGCCGGCGGCCGGTGGGCTGGAGTGCCCCGTCGAGCCACAGAAAATCCGCGCCGATTTGTTCCGCCACCGCGCGCCGCGCCACCACGGGCTCGCCGGGATCGAGCGCGGCGACGGTCGCGCCACAACCCAGCAGCCCGAGAAAAACCCGCAGCCATTCCGGGCCGTTGGGCTCGCCGAAAACCACGAGGCCCCCCTGCGCCTCGGCGCCGTGCCGGGCGTGCCATGACGCGCCGAGCGCGGCGATTTCCGCGCGCGTCCACGTGCGGCCGGCGTGGGCATCGAAGAGCGCGGGCGCACCCGGCGCGGCGCACACGGTGCGTTGCCAAAGCTCCAGCAGCGTCGCGCTCATGCCCGGCGGCGCGAGCGCGCGAGCGGCTCCAACTCCACCGCGGCGAGCGCGGTCACGACGATCAGGGCGACGGTCATGCCCAACGCATGGATCACCGGGATGCGGCTAAACCCCAGCACGCCGAACGAAGCCGCCGTGCAAAGCGCCGACAACCGAATCGACACCGGCGGCGCACCGCCATCGGCCGCGTTTTCCGAGGAGAAGATCGCGTAGTTGTGCGAAAGGCAGACGCCCAGAAAAGCCCCGAGGAGGTGGAAAAGATTCAACGTTTGCCCAGCGATCCCGAGCACGCCGAAAACAAAAAAGCATGACCCCGCCGGAATCAGCGCGATGCGCACGCCGCGGCGCAACGGATAGATCGCAAACACGCTTCCGATCACCAGCGCGAGCCCGACCAAGCTCAGGCGCAGCGCCGACCAGCGGTAGCGCGTGAAAAGCCCGTTGAGCGATTCGAGCTGGCTCACGCCCAGCGTCTGGAGCTCTGCCGGCGGCGGCGATCCCTCCACCCGATCGAGCATCGTGAGAAACCAAAACGACGGACCGTGCGTGTTGCTGAGGAGCGCCAGCGGTCCGGTCAGCATCCCGTCGAGTTGCTTCACCGCGCGGTATTCGGCGGCGGTTCGGCTGCATTCCCTGCTT
>JANYBX010000019.1 GCA_025360615.1 Opitutia bacterium | reverse complement strand
GCGAGGGTGGGATTGCTCATGGCGGAAGAGAACGAGGATGAAACGGTGAGAAGACGTGAAGCGGTGGGGAGAAAAACGCCCAATGCGCAGCCGACAAAGCCGCGCACGGAACGAGAAGAAAGCAGTGGGGGACGGTCTTTTTAGAAGAAAGACGCGGAGAGAGACGGGGGTAAACGACGCGACGAGCCCGAGGGGGTTAAAGCTCGTCGTCGGCAGCGACAGTGAGGGAGGAGGCTTTTTGGTATTCGGTGACGCGACCCTCGAAGAAGTTTTGCTCCTTCTTAATGTCCATCATCTCGGCCAGCCACGGGAGCGGGTTCTTGATGCCGCCCGAGAGCGGGGCGAGGCCGACACCTTCGAGGCGTCGGTCCGCGATAAAATCGATGTAGGTCAGAAAATCCTCGAGGCGCAGGCCGACGGCGTTTACCGGCAGGCAGTCCTTGATGAACTCCTTCTCCAGCGTCACCGCCTCTTGCATGAGCGCGCGCAACTCGTCCTTGAACTCGGCGGTCCAGATCTCGCGGTTCTCCTCGACGAGGTCCATGAACAGATTGCGGAACACCTCGATGTGGTTGCTCTCGTCCCGCAGGGTGTAGCGGAACATCTGGCCGATGCCGGGAAACTTGTTCTGGCGGTAGAGCGAAAGAATCATGCCGAACAAGCCGTAAAACTGCGTGCCTTCCATGCACTGGCCGAAGACGAAGATGTTTTTCGCGAGGAGTTTTTTGTTTTCCGGGAGCGTCAGGTCGAGATCGCGGCGAAGTTCCTTGGAAATGCGGGTGACGAACTCGTTCTTGCGGACGATCGTCGGCACGTCCTCGAACATCGCCTCGCACTCGTGCGGGTTGATGCCGAGCGAGGCGATCATGTAGAGGAGCGAATCGGCGTGGATGTTTTCCTCGTGCGCGTGGCGGCCGAGGACGAGCTTCAGCTCGGGCGCGGTGACGAGCTCGCGGACGACGTGCTGGATGTTGTCACCCACGATGCCCTCGGCGGCCGAAAAATAGCCGATGCCCATGCGGATGATCCAACGCTCGACATCGCTGACGACCTTCTCGTCGCGCCACTGCTCGATGTCCTTGCCCATCGGGATATCCTCGGGCTCCCAGTGGTTGGCCTTCATCTTCCGGTAGAGATCGTAGGCCCACTGGTATTTCAGCGGGAGGAGGTTGAAGCACATCGTCTGGCGTCCGTTGATCACGCGCTTCGCCGCGAAAGCGGCCTCCGCCTTGGCTTCATCGAGCACGAACGTCTTGGCACCGACTTGGAAAGATTTTTGCATGGCTAACGTGTGGACTTGAGGAAGGTTTTGGCGTGGGAAAGACGGCATTTCCGACGCCTCCAAGCCCGTAGCGAACCAAAGTTGCTAGAACTTATTGACGCGTTGTTGACCACAACAGGATGTGGTCCCTTGCCGCAACGACCACAACCGATGGGAATGCGCTAAATCCACGTCAATAGGTTTATGGCAATTTTTGTGTGAAATTTTCCATGTTTTTGGCTTGCGCGCGGAAATCGGGTTTGGCTCCGAGCGAAAAAACGCCCCAAGTCCGCCAGCGCGTCCCAATCCGGCCCTCGACCGTCTAAAAATCCGCCGGAAATCCTTCGTGGGTCGGCGAACTCTCCGCGCAGAAAACGGGCGAAGTCAGAGGGCAAAAACGTATTGGGATATTTGCGACCCAACGCCGGACCGAAAAAAACGACCGGCGCGGCGGCCAAGCCGGGTGATACTTTGATATCAAACTACCGCCCGTTGACGCTTTGAAAAAAACCTCCCGCAGACGCCTGCCCCTGCACGGGCGCCGCGCCATTCCTTCTCCTCCTTCTTCGCTTAGGCCGGCCGGTCGTCCGTCGATTAATTTGAATGATCGATCCGACGGGTGGAAGCCTCGCGGTTTCGACTCCGATGTATAGTGCAGTCTGCATGATGACAGCTCGGCGAACGTTGGGATTTGCACGATCAACCCAAAGCATGGGGTGCATCAAAAGGGGCAGGGAAATTTAAGCCATTATTCCAGCGTTTTTTAGCGTTAGCCCGACCGGACTGGCACGTGGTGAGGTAAAGCCATGGTGGTTCCGCCAACTCATCCATCTACAACCATGTCGCTCAGCCTACTTTCTCCGATTGAGTCCCTTGAAAATAAAAACCGCAGTTCCGTCTCGTTGAACGCGAGCGCCGCTTCCGCCGCAGAGGCCGTTCACGACGCGACTCTCGTCCAGCGCTTCAACGCCGGCGATGACACCGCGTTTGTCGAAATCATGGAGCGCTATCAGTCGAAGATCTTCGCCGTCGCCCAGAGCCTCCTCCGCAATCGCGCCGACGCGGAGGAAATCGCGCAAGACACCTTCATCCGCGCGCACCGCGGCCTCGCCCGCTTCCGCGGCGACTCGTCCCTCGCCACGTGGTTGCACCGCATCACCGTCAACCTCGCGCGCAACCGCTACTGGTATTTCTTTCGCCGCCGCCGCCACTCCACGCTCTCCCTCGACTGCGCCATCGGTGATGAAAATAATTCCACGTTCGCCGAGCTAATTGCCGCGGACGCACCGAGCCCGGCACGAGAGAGCGCCTACGACGAATTCACCGCCATCGTGGCCGCGTGCATGGAAAAACTCGACGCCAGCCACCGCGAAATTCTCACGCTCCGCAACGTCCTCAACCGTTCCTACGAGGAAATCGCCTCCGCGCTCAGCCTCAATGTCGGCACCGTGAAAAGCCGCATCGCGCGCGCCCGCCAGAATCTGCGCGCGCTCCTCGCCGAGGCCTGCCCCGAGTTTTCGACCGACTCCTCGCCCTCCGAGTGGTTTGAGCCGGTGCGTGCCTTTGGCCGGCTCGCCGTGGCGACCGCCTGAGCGCAGGACGCTTCAAAAATCAGCGCCCGCCCGGCCTAATCGCGCGGACCCTTGGTCCGCGCGACGATGCGCGCAGATACCACCTCGTGTTTGACCCGCGCAAAAGTGAACTGAAGAAATTCGGGCCGCTGGACGCTCTTTCCCGCCCAAATCAAAATGATTTCGGCCCAGAGCCGGCCCACCGCTTCAGCCCCACCGACAACCATGCCGCCCCTCAGAATCGCCCTCGTTATCGCCGCCACCGCAGCTCTTTTCGCCCACACCGCCCAGCCGGTCGAGGTCACGCCACCGGCGGTCAGAAAATATTTATCGGAGCCTTTGATCTCAAAAATCTACACGGCCGACCCGGCGGCTCACGTCTTCGATGGAAAAATATTCATCTATCCGTCGCACGACATCGACGCCGGGATCACTGATCGCACCGACGGCAATCACTACGCCATGCGTGATTACCATGTTCTCTCGCTGGACCAGATCGGCGGCCCGGTGACCGATCACGGCGTGGCCCTCGACCTCGCGGATGTCCCCTGGGCTGGCCGCCAACTCTGGGCTCCTGACGCAGCGCACGCCAACGGGCGCTACTATCTCTTTTTTCCAGCCAAGGACAAAGCCGGTATCTTTCGCGTCGGCGTGGCGACCGGCGACTCGCCCGCCGGGCCCTTCAAGCCCGCACGCGAACCCATCGCCGGTGCCTTCAGCATCGACCCTGCGGTCTACGGCGACAGCGACGGCGCGTTCTATCTCTATTTCGGCGGCATCGGTGGCGGTCAACTGGATCGCTGGCCGGGCAATCACTACGACGCCACGGCCCTGCCTCCGACCGCGACGCAGCCCGCCGTTGCCCCCCGCGTCGCCCGACTGCGGCCCGACCTGCTCGGACTCGCCGAACCTCCGCGCGAGATTCAACTGCTCGACACCTCCGGCAAGCCGATCGTCGCCGGAGACGAAGACCGCCGCTTTTTCGAAGCCGCGTGGCTGCACCGCTACCACGGGACCTACTATTTCTCCTACTCCACCGGGACCACCCACCAAATCTGCTACGCCACCGGCACCTCGCCCTACGGGCCGTTCACCTATCGCGGAGTCCTGCTCAAGCCCGTCAAAGGCTGGACAACCCATCAGTCCATCGTGGAGTTCGCCGGTCGTTGGCTGCTTTTTTATCACGACTCCCAACTCTCGGGGGAAAGCAATCTGCGGAACGTGAAACTCACCCCACTGCACTACCGCGACGACGGCTCCATCGAGACCATCGACCCATTCCGGAACTAAAGTCTGGCGACCGCGTCGTCGCCGGACGCCCCCGACAAACCAGCATCGCCGCCCGAGTTAATCCTGCGGCTCTCGCAGTATCGCACCGGCCGCATCGTCCCCTCTCGCCACACCGCCGGTAGCCGGAGTTCTTCGCGCGCGTCCGCGCCCGGGTTTTGTTTTGTGCTTCCCGTCGTGCCGTGAACGTCCGCCAATCCAAAATCCGCCCGCCCGTGCCGCCTGCGCTGAAAATTCCCCCACTCCTCGCTCGCCAATTCGCGCGCCGCGCGTTGTTGCTCGACACCCCCGTGCCCGACGTCGGCACGGCGCTCGTCCACCACGGCTATGTGCAGATCGACCCGATCAATGTCTGCGGCCGGATGCACGATCTCATCCTGCGCAACCGCGTAAACGGCTACCACGAGGGCGACCTCATGCGCCATCTGCACGGCGAACCCGGCGTCCCCCACGCCACGGAAAAGCGCCCGGCGTTCGAGCATCACCTGCCCTCGCTCAACCACATCCTCGTCGCCTTCCCCCTCGACGCCTGGCCGCATCTGCGCGACGCCAACCACGCCCGCACCCGCACCAACGGCGCATGGTCCGGCAAACTCGACTCCCGCCAACGTAAACTCGCCGAACGCATCTTCGCCGAAATCGCCGCCCGCGGTCCGCTCTCCTCCAAGGAAATCGACGACAAGCAGCGTGACCACCACGGCTGGGGCGCCTCGGCCACGCTCGCAAAAACGACACTCCAAAAGCTTTTCTTCCACGGCCGCCTCCTCATCTCGCACCGCGTGAAGCACCGCCGCTACTACGATCTGCCCGAGCGCGTGCTGCCTCCCGCGATCATCAACGCCCCCGCGCCGACCCCGGCTGATTCCGCGCGCTGGTTCATCCACTTGAAACTTCGCCAACGCCGCCTCGTCACTCTCAAGCGCGACGAACTCCGCCACGTCGCAGACCTCGTGCAGCCTCTCACGGTTGAGGGGTGCCACCCACTCTACTGCCTGCTCGACGACGTGCCGCTCCTCGCCGAAATCGAA
>JANYBX010000060.1 GCA_025360615.1 Opitutia bacterium | reverse complement strand
CGCCGTCACCGCCGGCATCGCGGGCGTCCTCGCCCTGTGGCACCCCGGCTGGGCCGTCCTGCCGGCCACCGCTGCGCTCGCGCTGCTCCGACCCTTCGCCGGCGGCTCCGCCCTCGAAGCCCTGCGGCTCTACGCGGGCCGCCTCACCACCGATGCGGAGGAAGCCTTTATATTTCCCCCCAACCGCAGCCCGGCTCACCGGCTCCGCGTGCTCCGCCAGTGCCTCACCACGGCGTCGGTCTGGATTCAAATCGCCTATGCGGCGCTCTGGAGCCTGATCGTGTTTGGCTTTCTCAATCGGTTTCTCGTGCTGACCGAGCATCGCTGGGATTTTTTCCGCGACGAAGGCCCGCGACTCGCGTTCGCCGCCGCCGCCTCGCTCGGCGCGCTGATCGCCCTGCTGTTGCTGCGCGAAATTATTTTCGCGGCCCGCACCCGGGGACGTTCGGCGTGGATCGCCGGGCGCCGCTTCATCGCGCGCTGGTTCATTCGCCGCGAACCGCCGGCCGGCGTGGAAGAGCGGATGAGCCTGCTCGCCGGGATGGCGCTGTTCCGCGGGCTCGATCACCTTGAGCGCGGCCAGCTCGCATTCGCCCTCACCCCCACGCGCTTGGGCCCGTGGTGCCGGTGGACTGGCGGCACCGCCGAGCGGCCCGAGGTGGCTCTGATCGTTTCCGGCGAAGCCTCCATCCACGAAAATCTCGGCACCCGCCGCCGCGTGCGCACGCTGACGCTCGGCGAAGGCGATGTCATCGGCCTGCATAATCTCACCGATCCGGCGCAACCCGAGGGTATCGTCCGCAGCCGCACGCCGCTCGTGCTCTTCCACCTTGATCGCGAAACCTTCGAGCGCATCGTGCTCGCCCGGCTCGGCCGCATCCAGCTCACCAACCTGGGCCTGAAGCTCCCGTTCCTCATGCGCCTGCCGCTCTGCGCGCACTGGCACCCCCAAGCGGTCACGCGCTTCGCCACCCTCACGCAGTTCACGGATTACGCGGACGGCAGCGTGATTCTCGCCGAAGGCTACGCCAGTCAGTTTTTCTTCATCATCCACACCGGTTGGGCGTTCGCCACGCACCGCGGCCGCCGCGTCGGCCGCATCGGCCCCGGGGAATTTTTGGGCGAAATCGGCCTGCTCCAAAACAGCGTCGCCACCGCCACCGTGCATGCCGCTGAAAACGTCCGCTGTCTTTGCATCGCGAAAAAAGATTTCCTCCGCTTCGTCACGCACAACTACGCCGTCGCCCTCACGCTCGAGCACGTGAGTTCGGCCCGCCTCGGTCGGCCGATTTTTCCACTCAATCTTGGCGACTTCGCCATCCGTTGAAGCGAAAAACGCCGCGGCGCGCCTTAATCCGCCGGCTTCGTCGCCGGAAAATCCACCGGCACTTCGCCCGCGCGACCTTGCACCAAGAGTCGCAGCAAATGCGCCAGCGTCTCCTCGCGCGGTCGCCCCCGCTCCACCGCGAGCTGATCGGCCCGCTTGAGCAATTGCGCCGCCATCGCCTCCGCCTGCGCGCGTGGGGCACCGAGACGTTCACAAAGCTGGGTGAGCTGCGCGTGCTCCGTCATGATGTTTCCAAAATGATTTCACCCGCGCCGGGCGTTGCCGCCGCGTCGAGCGCGAGTGGCTGGTCCTTTTGCAGGTTGACCAACGACACCAGCGCGAGCCCGGCAAATCCCCCGCCCTCCGCGATCACACTGCGCAATTCGCCCACCGCCCGGCCGGCTTGCGTCAACTTCCCCGGCACCGCCGGCACCGTGCCGCCACCTCTAACACGCATCAACCGCCGGCGCACTTGTCCCAAATTCTTCAGCCGCGCCATCACCTCCTGTCCGAGATAACAGCCCTTCGTGTAGGAAATCCCCTCCGCATCGAGTCCGCCTTCCGCCGGCAAATCGCCCGGGCCGATATCCGCTGGCACCGCCGGAATTCCATCCGCGATGCGGCACCGCTCTAACTCATCGGCCCCGATCTCCCGCCCACCGGCCAGTTGCCCCCTCACGGTCGCGAGCGCCGCGTTCGGAAAGATCCACTCCCAATTTTCGCCGCGCGTTCTCCGCCCCGGAAACACCCGCCCCTCGCGCGCCTCTGCCGCCAGCCACGCACTCGCCCCCGAGCCCACCAACGACACGCCCGACCACCCCGCCGTCGAATTCTCGATGCTCACATCGTCCGCGATGATGTAATCCTCCAGCCGCCTCCTCAACTCGTCCGCCCCACTAAAATAACTTACCACCCAAAACTCCCCCTCGTCCGTCCCTCGCAGGATAAAACTATCCGCGAGCACTTTTCCTTTCTGGTTTAGCCAAAGCCCATAGACCGCGCCTCCCGGCGTTAGCCCCCGCAAGTCGTTGGTGAACTGCCCTTGCAGAAAAATCTCCGCATCCGCGCCGGTGATTCGCAGCAAAGCCCCGATTTTCCAGCTTACAAAGCCAATCGATGACGGAAAACTCATGATTTTTATCTTACTTTGGATGTGCGTTTTAGCGATGCCAGTGAAAGATTTTGCTAACTTTGAATTGACGGTGAGGGGAAACTCCCCCTTCTTCAACTTATTCAATTTAACACTTCTCCCGCCTAGCGGGAGTTTTGGGGTAACTAAGAAAGCAAAGGCCGGCCACATAGGGGTATGTGGCCGGCCACTTTTTTTGCCCAAATTGTCCGATCCGACCCAAGGCCGGACTTGCCCCCGGCGCTTTCCAGCCGCCACTCTGACCCTTCATGCAACGCACTTCGGACATTAACGTCGTCGAGACTCGCGCCCTCCCTTCGCCCGCCGCCCTCCTAGCGGAGCTCCCAAAATCCGACGCCCAAGCCGCCTTCGTCACTCACGCCCGCGAGGACATCCACCGCATCATCTTCACTGACGATAAACGCTTCCTCCTCGTTGTCGGCCCCTGCTCCATCCACGACCTCGATGCTGGCCGTGACTACGCCCGCCGCCTCGCCGCCCTCGCTCGCGAAGTCTCCGACCGCGTCCTGATCGTGATGCGGGTGTATTTCGAAAAACCCCGCACCACCGTCGGCTGGAAAGGCCTCGTGATGGACCCACATCTCGACGGCTCCCACGACATCGCGACCGGCCTCCGCCTCGCCCGCACGTTTCTCCGCGATGTCCTCGACCTCGGCCTTCCGACCGCCACCGAGCTCCTCGATCCGATCACCCCGCAATACATCGCCGACCTTATCTGCTGGTCTGCCATCGGCGCCCGCACCGCCGAATCACAAACACACCGCCAAATGGCCTCCGGGCTCTCCATGCCCCTCGGTTTCAAAAACGGCACCGACGGCTCCATCACCACCGCGACCAACGCCATCCGCGCCGCCGCCCAGCCCCACACGTTTCTCGGCATTAACCTCGACGGCGCCGCCTCCGCCATCGTCACGCGCGGCAATCCCAACTGCCACGTCGTCCTCCGCGGCGGCAACACCGGCCCGAACTACTCGCCGGCGCATATCGCCCAGACCGAGTCGCTCCTCGCCAAAGTCGGCCTCCTTAAATCCATCCTCGTCGATTGCTCGCACGACAACTCCGCCAAAAAACCCGAGCTGCAGCCCGACGTCATGCGCGAACTCCTCGGCCAAATCGCCGCCGGCAACACCTCCATCATGGGCGCGATGATCGAGAGCAACCTCGCCGCCGGCAGCCAGCCCTTCCCCGTGCCCAAGGAAAAACTCCGCTACGGCGTCAGCATCACCGACGGCTGCATCGACTGGCCGACTACGGAAAACCTCGTCCGCGAAATCCACACCGCCCTCGCGCCACGGTTCAAATAAGCCCGCCCATCCCGTCTCGCCCCGGATTCTAACCCCCGCCTTGGCCTGAAAATTCTTTCGTGTTTTTCGCCTCGTTCGTGAATAGCCCTTTCCCCTCTCAATTATGAAATCCCCCATTCGCGTCGCCGTTACCGGAGCCGCCGGTCAAATCGGTTACTCCCTCCTCTTCCGCATCGCCTCCGGCGCGATGTTCGGCCCCGACCAGCCCGTCATCCTCCAGCTCATCGAGGCCCCGGTCGAGAAAGCCATGAAGGCCCTCGAAGGCGTCGCGATGGAACTCGACGACTGCGCCTTCCCGCTCCTCAAAGGCCACGTCCTCACCGACGACGCCAACATCGGCTTCAAGTCCGCCAACTGGTCCCTCCTCGTCGGCGCCAAACCCCGCGGCCCGGGCATGGAGCGCGCCGATCTCCTCAAGGACAACGGCAAGATTTTCATCGCCCAAGGCAAAATCATCGACGCCGTCGCCGCCGATGACGCCCGCGTCGCCGTCGTCGGCAATCCCGCCAACACGAACTGCATGATCGCCGCTTCGCAGGCCAAGCGCCTCCCCGCCGAGCGCTTCACCGCGATGGTCCGCCTCGATCAAAACCGCGCGCAAAGCCAGCTCGCGAAAAAAGCCGGCGTGGATCTCACCGCCGTCCAAAATATTTTCATCTACGGCAACCACAGCCCCACGATGTTCCCGGCGTTCGCCCACGCCACGATCAACGGCCAGCCCGCCACCTCCGTCATCACCGACTCCGCGTGGCTCCAAGGCCCGTTCTGCGAGACCGTCGGCAAACGCGGCGCCGCCATTATCGCCGCCCGCGGCGCCTCCTCCGCCGCCTCCGCAGCCAACGCCCTGGTGGACCACGTGCGCTCCCTCGTCACCCCCGGCGCGATCCACTCCATCGCCGTGAAGTCCGAAGGCCGCTACGGCTTCGACGCCAACGTCTGGGCCGGCATGCCCGTCCGCACCACGACGCCCGGCAGCTACGAAGTCATCACGAGCTACGTCATGGATGATTTCGCGAAATCAAAAATCGCCTCGACGAACAAAGAGCTCGCCGAAGAGCGCGCCTTCGTCGCCGAGCTGATCGGCTAAAACAAGCCGAGCCTCCTTTCATCCCCAGCGGCGCCTTCAGCGGGCGCCGCTTTTTTTTCGCTCATCCGATCAGACCCGCGAGCACGCGCACCTTGGTCAGCTCAAACGCCTCCCGCAGATCCGCAAACGCCTGCACCAGCTCGCGCGGCGATCCATTGCGCGCGAACCGCATTTCCAGCGTCGCGCCGTCGCACACCACGGTCGCGTCCACGCCCTCGGCGAAGAGCGTGCAGCTCTGGCAATCCGACGGATACTCGACGCGCAAACCCGCCTTCGCTTCCAAGTCCTCCACCGCGTCGATCACCGCCTCCACGCGCACGCCTTTTTTCAACGCAAACACCACGGCGGAAAACTGCCCCGCGAACAACGCGTCGAACTCCGCCACCTCCACCAGCTCCGCATTCCGCAGGCTGTGCAACGTGCGCGTCACCGTGTAGCTCGCCGGACACGCCTCATCGAGCGCGTAGCCCAGCTCCAGCGTAAAATCCCGCGCCGTGAGCACTGCCGTCGGACTCGTTACCTCGAGCGCGATCTGCGCCCGTTTGTAACCCAGCCCGGCCTTCGCCCGCTGGAAAAACTCCTCTCCTTCCGCCGCCAGTTCATCCGCGCACAGTCGCGCGAGAAACCCGCTCGTCGCCGCGTTCACCGCATCCGGCACCGTGTGGTGTGATTTCTTAAAACCACCGAACGCCTTCACCGCGCCACCGCCGCGCCCGACCAAACTGACCCGGCTAACAAAAGTGCGCGGGGCTTCCGCCGATTTTCCCATGCCCGCGATTCAGCGCGTCCGCTCCGCCAGCGCCACGCAAAAAGCGCCTCACGCCGTCGCCTTCGCGGGCCGCCGCACGAGCGCAACCACTCCGACAACGACCAGCACCGGCAGCCAGATCGGCGACAACATCACCGCTAAAACCAGCGTCGCGCAAATCAACCCCGCGAGTAACGCCACCCCCAAGCCCGCGAACACGGCGACGCCCGCCACCATCAGGCAACCAAGCACCAGCGCCACCGGCAGCAGCTTCACCGCCAACACGACCGCGATCAAAATCAGGACAACTTTCAGGAATGTTTTCATGCCTCGAAAACCCCGCAACCCGCGAAAAGTTGCAGCCTCCGACCAGCCGGTTCCGACGCTCAAACCCCTTCCCTCAACTCCCGCAGTTCCACTCGCAGCGTCTTGATGAAGCTCCGCATCTCCACCTCGATCGCCTCGATGTTCGGTCGGCCGCCGCAGGTTTCCTCCACCACTTTCCACGCCGGAAGATTTTCGAATTCGCCGTCGCTCGCGTCGAGCCGCGCTCCGCTAAAGCCCAGCCCATGCGCCTTGCTCACGTAATTCGCGATGGCAACCAGAGCGACTTCGAACCGGTGCGACTCCGCCTGCTCCGGCCGGTCGTGATGCGCGATCGCCTGAATCACGACCTCGGGCAACCCATTGTGCCGCGCAAAAATCACCCCGGCCTCGCGATGATCCACGCCGAAGCGTTCGCGTTCCAAATCCTCCAGCCGCGCGTTTTCGTTCCACGCCGCCACCAGCACGTCGCGATAGTCGTCCGGCTCGATCGTGGAGAGCACGATCTTCCCCACGTCGTGCAACAGCGCCGCCATGTGCAACTGCGAGTTGCCCGACGAGCGCAACTGCTGCTCCAGCTCCTCGGCAATCGAGGCCGCCCCCAGCGCGTGAATCCACAGGTGCCGCCAGTCAAAACCCTCCGTCACGCGTTTCGCGTCGCGCAGCGTGAACAACGCATTCGCCGCCTTGCGCACCCGCGCGACGCCGAGCATCTGCACCGCCGTATCGAGATCCTCGATCCGCCGCTCCGAGGCGATCAACACCGAGTTCGCCAGCCGCAACACCCGCACGCAGAGCGCCGAGTCCTTCGCGATCGCGCCGACCACTTCGTCCATCTCCACCTCGGGCCGGTTCAACGCCTGCATGAATCCTTGTGCCAGCGACTGCAACGCCGGGATCTGCTTCAGATTTCCCAGCTCCGCCAGCGTGCGTTCGCGCACCTTGGGGTCCGCCGTTCGCACGCGCGGTGCCACCACCATCGGCAGCGACTCCAATTGCAGCATTTCCTTGAGAGAATTGGCGCTTTCCTCGCGCGCTGCCTGCCGCTGCGCTGCGATGTCCTCCGCCGTCGGCCCGGTTTTTACCAAAGGCACGACCACCGGAGTCGCCACCGTCTTGGCGGCCACCGTCACCGGCGCGGGAGCTGCGACCGCTGGCCGCACTGAGTCCGCCCGGCCGAAAAGCCGAACCCACCAGCCGCCAAAAAACGACGCTCGAGCACTGGACATAATAAACCTTGGCCTGTGATCGGCTCACGCCGCCCTGAACTTTAGCAAAATCTGCCGATCTTCGTAATCACCCCCTGATTGGCCGCCCCATTCGGTGTTTCCAAGCCGGTTCTTCCCGATAAACCACTCCCAACCCCGTGGTTCATCGCACTCCCATCCCCGTCGTCTGCGCCGTCATCGCCCGCGACGGCCATGTGCTCGTCGCGCAACGCCCCGCGCACAAGCACCTCGCCCTGCAATGGGAATTCCCCGGCGGCAAAATCGAGCCCGGCGAGTCCCCCGCCGTCGCGCTCGCCCGCGAACTCCGCGAGGAACTCGGCTGCGAAATCGAAATCGTCCGCGCTCCGCCTTCGTTCATCCACGACTACGGCACCGTCGTCATCGAAATGTTTCCGTTCGTCTGCCACCTCGCGCCGGGCAGCGCGGAGCCGCAGCCCCTCGAGCACGTCGCCCTGCGCTGGGTGTGGCCCGCCGAGCTCGCGCTCCTCGAGCTTGCCGCCGCCGATCTGCCCGTGATGGCCGCCTGCGGGCTCTTCGCGCCGGCCAGGAAATCCCCGCCGTCCTGAAGAACTGTAGGAGCGGCTTTACGCCGCGATGGTTTGGCGGAATCGCCATAGCGGAATCGCGGAGTAAAGCCGCTCCTACAGTCAACCCGGCACTTGCTCGCGGCCTACCACGGTGGCGGATTTGAAAACCCTCCCTACTTTCCCGCCGACCCGGCGTAGTTGTAGTGAAA